>NZ_QICX01000008.1:0-198976 GCF_003201365.1 Chryseobacterium sp. CBTAP 102 | reverse complement strand
CACTTCCTGAGCAGATACGCCCAGGGCTGTGCATAAAGTGAATGCACCGAGATAGATTTTTTTCATTCTATGTTTTCTGAGTTAGTAATTAGTTTCTTAAAACTTCGCGAATTTAATGCTTTTTAAGACATGAAAATCACTCTTGTGTGCTTTAATGTAAATCATACTATTAATAATCAAATCCTGTTTATTTATATTAAATTTTATTTCATTCTGATACAAAAATATCCTCTTTGAGCGACAGAAGGTGTCGTGTTAAAAAATAAAAATAAGATCAGAGTATTTCAGTATCAATTACGAAATTATATCACCTAAAAAGCAAGATTCCTATTAGCTTTTAAAGAATAAAAATACAATCTCTATACAATCTTTAACCATTTCATTATCAGCTATTGTCGCGCTTTATTTTTATCTATAAGTTTACTCCATAATGAGAAAAAGCTATTACCAGAAATTGGCGTTGATGGTCACATTGCTGACTGTTTTATTGGTATATCAGAAATATACCAGCCATGAAAAAGAACCGTTCCCTGAAGTTACGTTCATTTCAGATGCTTCAATATCAGCGAATCTATCAGATTTTGATCCCAATACTCTTGACAAAGAACAGTGGCTGAAACTTGGATTTTCAGAGAAGCAGACGGCTACCATTCTTAAGTATAAAGATATCTTAGGGGGAAAATTTAGTTCAAAAGAACAGTTGAAAAAATGTTATGCTATTTCTGAAGATAAGTTTAGTGAGCTGGCGGCTTTCATTTTACTTCCTGAAACAGCAGAAAAAAAAGATCCGAAAGGATTCACTACGCGCAGAAAGAAAAAAATTCTGATATCAGGAAAATTCAATCCTGATCAGTTTTCTTCACAAGATTGGCTTAAGATGGGCTTTAGTGAAAAGCAGGCAGAAGCCATTATAAAGTATAAAAATTATCTCGGAGGAAGTTTTATAAGTAAGGAAAAATTTAAAGAATGTTTTATCATTTCTCCGGAAAATTACAGCAAACTTGAACCTTATCTTTTACTGCCCGCAAAAACTCCGGAAAACTTCAGAAATTTCACGAAGAATAATACTGTAAAATCCGGAATTCAATATCATCCATTTGATCCTAATCAGTTGGACTTAGAAGGTTGGAAAGTACTTGGATTTTCAGAAAAACAAGCAGCCACAATCATCAATTACCGGGTCCGGAATTTACGTGGAAGCTTTAAAAGTCTGGACGACCTGCAGAAATGTTTTGTAATTTCCGCAGAGAAATTTCAGGAAATGAAACCGTATGTCAAACTTCAGGAAAAACAACAAGAAAAAACAGATTTTTCAAAAACAGATCTTAATACCATTACTTTTAAACAGCTTATTGAATTCGGACTGGATGAAAGAAGTGCTGGTTCAGTGATTGGTTTCAGAAACAAACTGGGAGGTTTCATGAATAAGCAGCAAATTCTAAGCACTTACAACATCGATCAGGATCTGGTTCAAAAACTGATTTCCATAGCTCCACTGAATACGTCAAATGTTCCCCGATATTCATTAGTAGAGGCACCCGAGGAATGGCTTAAAAATCATCCTTATTTCAAATATTCGGCAGACAAAATCATATTCTACCGGATCAGTAATCCTGATGATAAAAAAATATGGAAACTTTTAAAACTAAAACCTGAATATGAAGGAAGAATGAAGTTATATATAAAATAATACCGGATTAAACTTCTCTATAGTCTTATTTCGGAACATTACTGCCCGATAAAAAGTACAAATACATTGAAAATAGCAATATTTAAGACATGAATTAACAGGTCGCTCCTCTGGAGCTGGATTTGATCCCATCGGGATCTAGTTAATAGAAGAAAATAAGATTTCCGGTGTATAATACCGGAAAATTGAGAAAGTAAACAGTAAAGGATCTTTCTATATTTTAATCAAAGGTTTTGCTGGAATCTGCCAGCAAAGAGTTGAGCGTGTTAAGTTCTTCATCGGTCATATCTCTCCATTTCCCGATTGGCAAATCAAGTTTGATATTCATGATACGGATTCGTTTCAGTTTTTTCACTTCATATCCAAGATATTCGCACATTCTTCGGATCTGTCTGTTGAGTCCCTGAGTAAGGATAATTCTGAAATTCATTTCATCAATCTTCTCTACCTCACATTTCTTAGTCACAGTATCAAGGATAGGAACACCATTTCTCATTTTTTCCAGGAATCTTGGAGTGACAGGTTTGTCTACACGAACAATATATTCTTTTTCGTGATTATTGCGTGCCCGCAGAATTTTATTGACGATATCACCGTCACTCGTTAAGAAAATAAGTCCTTCACTTGGTTTATCCAACCTTCCGATAGGAAAAATTCTTTTCGGGTGGTTGATATAATCTACAATATTATTTTTTTCACGTTTGGTATCGGTAGTACAAACGATTCCTACCGGCTTATTAAAAACGATATACACAGGTTTTTCCTGTGGCTCTCTGATGGGTTTTCCGTCTACTTCTACAAGATCTTCATCAGAAACTTTGGTTCCCATTTCAGGAATTTTCCCGTTTATCTTAATTCTGCCCTCCTCCAATAGCTTATCTGCTGCCCTTCTGGAACAGTATCCTGCTTCTGATAAATATTTATTAATACGTGTCTTTTCCATTAGTCTTTCCGTAACCGGTATCATTTTTATTGCTGAAATAGTACTTCCATAGTTTAAGCTTATGGAAAAACCATCATCTCGTTTTCTGTATAGGTAATTCAAAAATAATCCCTCCTTCCTGGGTCAATCTTTTTTGAACAGGAACTAACTTTGTATTTCCTACTGCAAATTTAGGAAGAAAATTATATCCTTAAAATATATTGAGAACTGTTGGTTTGATTATTACAGCCCCTCAAACCTGTACTCATTATTCAGGAACTGATCTGTAGCATCTTCAATGGCATAATCACCAATTTTGGTCCGTCTCAGCTGTGTAAGATAGGCTCCAACTCCCAATTCCTGTCCGATATCATGGGCAAGACTTCTGATGTATGTTCCTTTTGAACATCCTACCATGAAACTCACTAAAGGAAAATCGATTTTAATATCCCTGATGTAATGGATCGTTGTTTTTCTTGCTTTCATTTCCACTTCTTCACCAGCTCTGGCAAGGTTATACGCCCTTTCGCCATCAATTTTAATAGCCGAATAAACAGGTGGTTTCTGTTCAATTTCTCCAACAAATTTTTCCAGCACTTCTTTTACCTGTTGTTCAGTAATATGCGAGATATCCTGTTGAAGAATTTCAGGTTTTTCAGTATCATAGGATTCCGTCTGTACTCCAATTTTGATCTCTGTCCAATATTCTTTAGGAGCATCCTGAATTTCAGGAATTTTCTTAGTAAATTTTCCGCAGCAGACGATAAGAAGCCCAGTTGCTCTGGGATCTAAAGTTCCGGCGTGTCCGATTTTAAATTTTTTAGGAAGATCAAATTCCCTTTTAAGTTTATATTTCATTTTATTGACAGCCTGGAAGGAAGTCCAGTCCAAAGGTTTGTCCAATAAAAAAATGTATCCTGATTTCAGTTCTTCAGCAGTCATGAATGGGTATAAAAGATTTCTTATTTAAAGAAATAAAAATAAATCAACAGAGCAATTCCTACAAAAATACGGTACCAGCCCCAAGGTTTAAATCCGTATTTATTAAGTACTCCGATGAAAGCCTTGATCGCGATAAGTGCTACGATAAATGCTACAATATTTCCTACAACGAAGATCATAATGTGATCCTGTGAAGACATGATCATTTCATATCCTTTCTGCGGATTTGCGGTCTCTTTTCCCCAGGTTTTAACAAAAACTGAGTACACTGTTACGGCCAGCATCGTAGGTACAGCAAGGAAGAAAGAGAATTCTGCAGCTGCCTTTCTGGTAAGCCCTTGAGTCATTCCCCCGATAATAGAGGCTGCACTACGGCTTGTACCCGGCATCATGGCAAGACACTGCCAGAAACCGATGGTAATGGCTTTTCTTATGGTAATTCCTTTTTCATCATCAATCTTAGGATTTTTAAACCATTGATCAGCAAACAGTAAAACAACACCCCCTAAAACCAATACAGAAGAGATGGCAATCTGATTTCCAAGAACGGCTTCAATTTTATCATCGAATAAATATCCCAATACCAAAGCCGGAACTACGGCAAACGCAAGTTTAAAATAAAACTGAATATTATTTAAATCAAAAAACTTTTTCCAGTAGGCTACTACCACAGATAAAATAGCTCCAAACTGAATAGACACCTGAAACATTTTTAAAAATTCTGTTTCCTCCAACCCCATAAGATTGGCGGTAAATCCCATATGTGCTGTAGAGGAAATCGGAAGATATTCTGTCAGTCCTTCTACAATGGCAATGATAATTGCTTTGATTAAATCCATATTCTTTTAAAAAATTAAAAGATTAAGAGATCCGGAAATTCAGAATATAATTCTCAATTTCTTAATCTCTTAATCTCAAAAATGTAAAAATTTATTTATTTTCTTTTTAAGATCGCATACACTTCTATGGCAAATCCTATAACAACAAATAAAGGTGCTATTCTGATTCTTCTGATAGAAAAGATACCGTCATTCCATGAGTCAGGATCAAATTTTCCATCTACCGTATTGGCATCCGGTCCCATCATCAGTAGAAATCCTACTACAATAAATGCCAATCCTATCAGCATCCATTTGAAATTCTGCTGTCCGAAATAGAAAGCGTTTTCCTGTGGTACTTCAGCTTCATGTCCAAAGTCTGAAGCGGAAAATTTATTTGTTTTTTTGCTCATTATTAAGAGTAATATAAATCGTCAACGTTTGATTTTAAGAATCTCCATGTAGCGAAAATCGTACTTAAGACAGAAATAAAAATTCCAACACCAAGTACGAGGATTACTAACCAGAAGTATTGGTTGTTGTCCTGTACGAAAGCAGAGCCAATCTGACTTGTGAAATAATACCAGACTCCGCCCAAAGCAAGAAGACCTATTAAAGAACCGATAGCTCCTAAAATAATAGCCTCCACAATGAAAGGTTTAAGGATAAATCTTCTTTTCGCTCCTACCAGCTGCATTGTTTTAATAATAAATCTCTTCGAGAATATTTTAAGACGGATAGAATTGTTGATCAATACAACCGCCAATATCAGGAACAGAATTGAAAATCCTAAAATCCATTTCAGAATTCTGCTCAGGTTATTGTAAACATCCACCATCAAAGTACTGTCATTTTTAACATCGATAATTCCAGGAACGGATTTGATCTCTTTGATGGCTTCATCAATTTTTGCGGGATCCACGAATTCCGGTTTTAAAGCAACTTCAATTGAAGATGGAAAAATATTTTCTTCAAACAATGCATCACTGTCGATTCCCATAGTCTTTTTGGCTTCTTTAGCCGCCATATCCCTTGAAATATAAGTCGCTTTTTTTACAGGAGCTAATAACTGTACCTTTTTAAAAGTTTCATCCTCAAGTTTTGCAATTTTTACAGAATCTTTAGCGTCATAGTTTTCATCAAAGTAGGCATTCACCACCAGCTGTTCTTTGATATAGTCAGAATACTTCTGGGCATTAATCAGAATAAGCCCCATTAATCCTAACAAAAATAACACTAAGGCAATACTTATCACTACTGTAATATTGCTGGACCGAAGCCTTTTCTTATTAAATTCATCTACAGATTTAGCCATTAATATTAAAATTTTTGGCTAAAATAGAAAAAATCTTCCGAAATTTGGGACGAAATAAAGAAAATCACTGTTAATAAAATCATAAAAAACTTTGAGTGTAAAAGCAAAAAAACATCTTGGACAGCACTTCCTGACAGATGAAAATATCGCAAGAAAAATCGTAGAAGGTCTTAGTTTTGAGAACTATACCAACATTATGGAAGTAGGTCCCGGAATGGGCGTTCTTACCAAATATCTTCTTGAAAAGGATCAGAAGATTTATCTTGCCGAAATAGATACAGAATCTATCGAATACCTGAAAAACAATTATGCAAAGGTAACTGAAGAGACTTTTGTAGGAGATTTTCTGAAGCAGGATTTCAGTTTTATCAAAGATGATCAGATTGCAATCATTGGAAATTTCCCTTATAACATTTCTTCACAGATCCTGTTTCAGATTGTAGATCATTACCAGCTAATACCGGAAATGGTAGGAATGTTCCAGAAAGAGGTAGCGGAAAGAACAGCTGCTGTTCCGAGAACTAAAGATTACGGTATTCTTTCTGTTCTGATACAGGCTTATTATGATGTATCTTATATGTTTACGGTACATGAGAATGTCTTCAACCCTCCGCCAAAAGTAAAATCGGGAGTGATCAGGCTTACAAGAAACCCGAAGGAAGGGCTTGCAGGCAATGAAGTTCTGTTTAAACAAATTGTAAAAACAGGCTTCAATCAAAGAAGAAAAAAGCTGTCAAATGCTTTAAAAATGCTCAATATTCCGGAAGCCTTAAAAGGACACGAGTTTTTAGATAAAAGAGCGGAAGAACTTAGCGTAGCAGATTTTATTCACTTTGCGAATCTGTGGAAACAAAATCAATAAACAATCATTATCAGCTCCTTTACCGGGAGCTTTTTTGTTGAATACATTATAATAAGATTATTCATTAAAAAGTAGAAAGCCTTTCAGATTTATTCTGAAAGGCTTTCTTTTATAGTACATTATCAATTTTAGTTTCTGTTCTTCAGCATGATCCATCCTGACCAGTTCATCTGAGCTTTTGATTTTGGATACTCAAAGTTGAACTTGTACCAGTATGTAGCTGTAGGAAGTCTCTTACCGCCTACTGTTCCATCCCAGACAGGATTTTCTTTTGAGAATCTGAACATTTCCACTCCATATCTGTCATAGATAGAACCGGTAAAGTTTTTAAAGTCTCCAAGAGCTTTAAGATCCAGTACATCATTGATTCCGTCTTCGTTCGGAGTAATGATATTGTTGATCTGCAAAGTAAAGAATTCAAGAGAGCCCACACAATGTGTTCCTACTCTTCTTACTAAAACAGTATAGTTTGTATTGTCTAAAAGATTCGCAAATACATTGGAATCCTGCCATGTGATACCACCGTCAAGAGAATATTCCAATGTACTTGGCGTATTGTTCATTGGCGGGTTTTCGGCTGTAATCGTTACTGTCTTTTTGATGCTTTCATAATTTAAAGCGGTAACGAAAGGAGTTGCAGCGCCCATTACTTTGGCTTCAAAAACTTTCTTACAGATACCGTTATCAATTTCCACTGAGTAGATGCCCCATTGGTTTACATTAATTTTCTGCGTTGTAGCACCTGTACTCCAAAGATATTTATAACCATCACCAGCTCCTGCATCAAGTGTTACAACATCACCAACACACATTTCAACATCTTTCAATGTAGAGGTAATTTCTGGTGTTACTTCAATTCTAATCGTTGCCGGATTAAGAGATTTACAGCCTTTTGCTCCAAGCGCATATACTGTAAATGTGGTAGTCTGGTACAGAGTAACGGTCTGCATATTGCCTGTTCCCATGAAATTGCTCCAAAGATAAGTATCTCCACCTTCAGCGGTAAGGGTTACGGATTCTCCCGGACATATTTTTATTCTGGAAGCTTTCACTTTAGCGGTTGGGGTTGCTTCTTTCTGTAATGTCAATTCTACAATTTTGCTACAGAATCCTCCATTGGAAACCAGAACATACAAAATCTGTCCATCGTTACCATTATAGTTTAAAGGAGTCTGAATATAGTTGTTATTTTGTGCAACAGCATCCGCCTGATTTTCGTAGAATTTAAAGATAGCTCCAGGCGTTGGGCTGATAGCAGGCATAATTGTACTTAAATCAAAAGTAGTAATATCCGGTGTGGTACAAAGCAGCAATGTTGCATCCTGAGCCTGAGGTGTTGTTCCTCCGTGAATCTGTATGGAAGCTTTCCCCGGACAAGGGTTACCAGGAACACTTACTTCGATGGTATAGGTCCCAGGCTGTATTGCGGTAATGGTATTCGTAGTAGCATTAGGCACAGGTGCACCATTATAATACCACTGATATACAAGGTTAGGGTCATTTACAGAAGCTGTAATTACCTGAGGTACATTATCACATACATTGATATCTGAAGGTAATTTCGTTCCTGCAGGATCTAAAAGATCTACCCCGATATTGAAAGATCCTCCTTCAAGGAATACTGCAGAGTCATAACTGTGGTCACTATAATCGGCAATTACCATTTTGAAGTGATATTGCTGTCCTGCCACTACTGTTGCTGTGGCAGTTAATGGAATTGTTCTTCCTTGAAAGTTGGTTTCAACATTACCTGTGTTGTACCCGGCAAAATACTGTTCGTTTACCGCACCACAGCTGGATCCGATTGCGGGGTGAATATTTGTAATACTCACAGGGCCTGCTCCTCCCGGAAGTACAGCCATATTTACATAAGGTCCTCCTGAAGTAGGCTTCAATAAGATAGCAAATGCATCTGCAAAGGTACAAGGGAATGAACCTGTATATTCTTCTGAAGCGATCAGATAATTAAACTTAATCTGAGAGGTTGTTGGAACGAAGTCAAACTCCAAAAGAACAGCATCATTCAATCTGCTTTCCACTACCCCAATCACCTGTGCAAGATCAGCATCTGACCCACCGCCATTATTATCACTTAGAGTATTTGATTCAAGACTGTTTCCCGCTTTTCTTGCATATCCTGTAGAAAGAATAAGTCCGTCTTTAAAAGGGAAGTTGGTTGTAGCTTTATGAAAGTATCCCCAGGCTCTGTTGGCATCACTTGCAGCATGATTCGGAGTAATCTTTACATTGGTTACATTGGGAGTCAGGCAGGTATTGGTTCCGGACGAGATCAATACATCTTTTACCATCTTCTCTATAGTGTAACTGGACTCAGCATATGACGGGGCATTCACATCAATAAAAGCTCCTGCCCTTCTGGACATTGGTGTACTGGGCTCCTTAATACTCTTTCTGGGTAAAGGGGTTTGCGAAAATAAAAAATTCGAAATGACTAAAAAAAATAAACAAAGCGGTAGATATCTTCTCATAATATTTTTGTTTCAACAAATTTAATTTTTTTTTAAATATATCATACACATATTTGTATTTTTTACAGTAAAAAATCAAAGCAAAAACCTTTTAGAATAAATTTTCATTAATCAACCCCTATTCGGACAAATGATAATGGTGTGGCAGCATTGCATTATAAATTATAGCGACTATATACAATTTTACACCATTGTCATTCTGACGAAGGAAGAATCTCGTGTAAAACTTAGATTTTTCATTTCCCTGGGTTATATTCAGAATGACAGAGTCATAATAATAAAATTGCAGGATTAATGTAAAATTGCATATAATTACCTGAATTATTATAACATATTCCCTGCTTATTTCAGATAATTCACAAAGCACGATAGTATTTATTCATCAAAACAAAAAAATCTTTCATTAATGAAAGATTTTTTTGTCAATTTTATTTTATAAAAACATTTAGTTTCTGTTCTTTAAAAGAATCCAACCGGAGCGTTGTTCCATTTTTTTACTTGCCGGATTTTCCCATTGCACCCTGTACCAATAAGTTGCGGTAGGAAGATTAATTCCTTTTAAAGATCCTGTCCATATAACATTTCCTTTACTGGCTTTGAATACCTCAGCTCCGTATCTGTCGAAAATAGAGGCCGCGAAGTCTTTGTATCCGCTTATTCCGGTGAAGTCAATGGTATCATTTACCCCATCCATATTAGGTGTAATGGCATTACTGATAATGAAGGTAAAATAATCCAGTGAAGTACCACATTTGGCACCTTTCACTCTTACCATTACGGAATACATCGTATTATTTAAAAGACCTGTAAACACATTGGATGACTGCCATGTCAACCCTCCATCTATAGAATATTCTAAAGTTCCACCTGTAGGATTGCTTGCCGTAAGGGTAAGAATATGATTATCATAAACAATATTGGTAAATTGCGGCAGATCAGGGTTAATAAGCTGTGCCGAGAAAGTTTTAGAACAAACTCCATTACTGATTGTCACAGAATACGTCCCGGGAATATTAGTGGTTATGGTTTGAGTGGTTGCTCCTGTACTCCATACATAAGTATAGTTTGGCCCTGCCCCTGCATCCAGAGTTCCTTTATCTCCGGCGCAGACAAACACGTCTTTTAAAGTAGAAACGATTGCCGGAACTACTTCAATTTTAACTTTAGCCGGGTTCACAGAACTACATCCGTTTCCTCCCAATGCATATACTGAATATTCTGTTGTAGTAGTAGGTGTAACGACCTGAGTATTCCCATTTCCGGTAAGTCCTATCCAGTTATAGGTAATCCCTCCGGAAGCTGTTAATGTTACAGATTCTCCTTCACAGATTTTTAATTTTGATGCGGTAAGCCCTGCAATAGGCGGACCTACCTGAACCGTTACACTTGCCGCTGTTGCAGAAATACAGCCGTTTGCTCCAACGGCGAATACCGTATATGTGGTAGTCACAGCAGGTGAAACAACCTGTGTATTTCCGTTTCCGGTAAGACCATTCCCCCAGTTATAGGTAACTCCTCCCGAAGCCGTTAATGTTACAGATTCTCCTATACATATACGAGGTACAGAAGAAACAACAGCAGCCACTGGTTTTACTTTATCTTCCTGCACTGTTACTGTTGAAGTAAAAGTACAGCTCAGGTTTCCTGGTTGTGATACATTGGTAACTGTTAAAGTATATGTTCCGCCTGCACTTACAACAGGGGTAAGCGTATTACCTCCTGAGACAATAGTTCCTCCGGTTGTTGTCCAAACAATTGTAGACCCTGCAGGCACAACAGATGCTGAAGCATTGAGCGTAATCTGCGGAGTTGTACAGGTAATTGTTTGTGGTGCTGCGATGGTAAGCGTAGTTTGAGCTGTGCTTAATAATTGCAGAGATACTACATAACTGCAGCCTCCGTTGCTAACCAATACATAAATTGTCTGGCTTCCTCCCGGAGGTGTATATGATGTAGGTGTTACAATAAAGTTTCCATTAGCCACATTGGCATCAGCCTGATTGACATAGTAAGTAAAAGTTACCCCTGCAGTAGGTGTAATCTGAGGCTGAGCTTCAGTAAGATTATAAGTTAATCCTGGCTGATAACATTTATGAAGTATTGCATTTTGTGCTGTAAAAGGTTCTGAAACTTCTATTGTTATCGTTGCAGGGTTTTGAGAGACACAACCATTCGCACCCACCGCTGTTACGGTATAAGTAGTTGTCACAGTAGGTGAAACAACTTGTGTACTTCCGTTTCCTGTAAGCCCATTACCCCAGTTATAGGTAGCTCCTCCTGAAGCGGTAAGTGTGGTAGAATCTCCTTTACAGATTTTTATTTTGCCGGCCGTAAGCCCGGTAACCGGTGGAGCGCTGTTTCCTGTCACAGTGACAGTTCCTACCGCTGTACAGCTGATATTTCCGGGCTGATACACTTTTGTAATGGTTAAAGTATAGGTTCCCGCAGCGTTAATCACAGGATTTAAAGTAGTTGCTCCTGAAACAATATTTCCTCCTGTAGTTGTCCAGTTAAAAGTAGCGCCTGCCGGATAAACGGAAGCAGATGCATCCAGTGTAGTCTGAGAGTTAGCACAGGTAAGTACAGCCGGAGTAGCAATAATAGGTGTCATTTGTGGCGCCTTTACCAGTTGCAGCTGTGCTACTTTTGCACAGAAACCATTGGCTACTCTTACGTATACTGTTCCTCCTGCACTCGGATAAGCTGTTGAATTAGGAATTGTGTTTGCATTTCCTGCATTAGCATCTGCCAATGTGGTATAGTAGGTAAACACAGCTCCCGGAGTGTTGCTTATGGTAGCTTGTGCTGATGTTAAATTAAAAGTTGCATTTCCTGCAGCATAACAGGCTGTTAATGTAGCATTCTGTACCGTAGGAGACGTCCCGCCTACCACAGTGATAGTAGCCTCTCCCGGACATGTATTTCCCTGGATGAACACCTTAACGGTATATACACCAGGTTGTGTTGCGGTGTAACTTGCATTGGTAGCTCCTGCAATCGGATTGGTACCCTGATACCACTGATATGTTATATTAGGTCCCTGCACAGAAGCAGTAAAAGTCTGTGGTGTATTATCACACATATTAACAGAGTCAGGAAGCTGCACGCCAGCCGGATCCAGGATTTTTACCCCGATATCGAATGATCCTGCTTCCAGAAATACTGCTGAATCAAAGTTGGGATCCTGATAATCCGCAAGCACAATTTTAAAATGGTAAGTTTCTCCAGGAATTACAGTTGCTTTTGCAGTAAGAGGAATGGTACGTCCATTGAAATTGGTTTCGATCTGAGCGGTATTGGTTCCTCCGTAATAGGCTTCATTTACAGGTCCGCAGTTTTGATATTGCGGGTGTATATTCGTTACACTTACAGGTCCTGCTCCTCCGGGAAGCACTGCAAGATTGGTATAAGTAGGATCAGATGCCTTTTTTAACAGCAAAGCGAAACCATCTGTAATAGTACATGGGAAGTTTTGCTGGTATTCTTTAGAAGCAAATAAATATCTGAAAGTAATTTCAGTAGAGGCGGCTACAAAGTCAAACTCTATAGAGGTTGCATTGGTTAGGTTATTGTTAGCAATCCCTAATGCGTTCGCAAGATCTACATCTCCTCCGGTTCCCAGATCATCACTTAAAGTTCCCTGAAAAGTATTCCCTGCTTTACTGGCATAACCGGTTGAAAGTATAATCCCTTTACTGAAAGGAAAGTTCGTATTTGATTTATTAAAATATCCCCAGCTACGGTTCTGGTTAGTGGCAGACAAGTTCGGGGAAACGGTTACATTGCTTACCGTTGAGCTGGTACAAGTGCTGCCTCCTGATATAAGCACATCATTGATCAGCTGAGTTATAGGATAGCCGGATTCCGGGTAGCTTGGTGCATTTACATCTATAAAAACACCTGCCCTCAAAGAAGCAGCTTTAGGTTTTGCAGCAATTTCTACCCTTCCTTTATTTTGAGCCAAAACAAAGTTCCCCATGAAAGCTAAAAATACCGCTAAAAATAAATTTCCTCTCCTCCTATTTAACATTTTATATTATTTTGAACAAAAATACTATTTTTTTTGATTGAAATTCAAGTTAACATAATTTACATTATTACTAACGCAAATTTATTTATATTAGAATATCAACTCTGTTTATTTTAAAATAATAAAAAAAAGACTGACAAAATAGTCAGTCTTTCAGTTATAGTTTAATTATTCTATATTTTTAAGTAATATCCATCCGGTTTTTACAGTAAGCTCCTTGCTTGCAGGATCTTCAAAGGTTACCTGATACCAATATGTTGAAGTAGGAAGCTTTTTGCCCTGGAAATATCCGTCCCAATATGGATTGATTTTCGCTGCTTTGAACACTTCTCTTCCATACCGGTCGAAAACCTGTCCGCTAAAATCTTTATAATTAACCACACCGCTGAAATCAATGGTATCATTGATATTATCACCGTTTGGAGTAATTACATTTTTCATCACGAAAGTAAAGAATTCAAGGAAGCCTACACAGCTTGTAAATTTAACTCTGACTCTGATTGAAATGATTTTATTTTTAGGTACATTATTAAACACATTGGAAGACTGCCATGTCACTCCGTTATCTACTGAATATTCCAGAATCCCATTACTTGGGTTGCTTGCTGTAATGATCATTATTCCGCTCTCATTATAATCCACTTTTATCACTTCAGGGATTACGGCTTTGATAACCTGAGTTTTAAACTCTTTTGAACAAACTCCGTTACTTATCGTTACTGAATATTCTCCAGGAGTAGCTACTGTAATGCTCTGACTTGTTTCACCGGAACTCCACTGATACGTATATCCGGGACCTGAGCCTGCATCCAGAACGATTTTATCACCCTGACAAATATGACCGCCTTTTAAGTTTGAAACGATAGCAGGTACTACTTCAATGGTAATACGTGCAGGCTGAAGAGATTTACATCCCTGTGCTCCGATAGCATATACAGTGTAGGTAGTCGTCTGAGTTGGGCTTACCGTTCTTATTCCTCCGGTAGTGGCTGCAGAATCACTCCATTCATAGGTAACCCCGCCAGAAGCCGTTAATACTACAGACTCTCCGGCACATATTTTCAATCTCGGTGCGCTAAGTAAAGCGGTTGGCGTTTCTTCTTTTCTTAAGGTTAACGTAGCAATCTTACTACAGAAAGCTCCATTGGAAACCAATACGTATAAAATCTGTCCATCTGTCCCGGCATAGTTGGTCAGGTTGGTAATATAACTGTTATTCTGAGCCTGTGCATCAGCCTGATTCGCATAAAAACGGAATACTGCTCCCTGTGTTGTACTGATCAGAGGTTTTGCTGTTTCCAGATTAAAACTGGTAATTGCGGGTGTTGTACAGAGTTTAAGTTCAGCATTCTGTACGGTAGGACTCGTTCCTCCGATAATTGTAATGGTGGCTTCACTTGGACACTGATTCCCCGGAACCATTACTTTTACAGTATACACTCCCGGTTGGGTAGCTACATACACAGCACTGGTTGCTCCTGGAATAGCCACTCCGTCTTTATACCACTGATAAGTCATTCCCGGAATTGCTGCTACCTGTGCCTTTAACTGCTTTGGAGTATTATCACACATATTAATACTGCCTGGTAAAACGACTCCTGCTTCATCCACAATTTTAATTCCCACATCAAAAGATCCTCCTTCCAGAAAAACAGCAGAGTCATGAGATGGGTCTTTAGCATCTGCCAACACCATTTTGAAATGATATGTTTGTCCTGGAATTACATCTGCAACAGCTGTTAAAGGGGTTGTTCTTCCAAAATAGTTGATCACTAAGTGCGGATTCGCCAAAGCTCCAAAAAAGGTTGCATTGATAGGTCCACAGCTGAATCCATTTCCTGCAGGAACAATATTGGTTGCACTTACAGGCCCTGCACTTCCGGGCAACACAGCCAGATTAGTATAGGTAGGATCTCCAACTTTCTTTAATAAAAGTGCAAAGGCATCAGAATAGCCTAAGCAAGGATAATTAGACGTATATTCGTCAGAAACGAATATGTAATTGAATTTTACCTGATTTGAATTCGGAACGAAATCAAATTCTAAAGCTACTGCATCGGTTAAGCTGACATTCGCTCCGGTAGCTGCTACAAGATCCGCATCACTTCCTGTTCCTACAGATTGTCCTACAGCAGATACATAATTATTACCTGCTTCAGAAGCATATCCTGTAGTCAGGACAATACCATCCGTAAAAGGAAAATTAGTTGTTCCTTTATGAAAATATCCCCAGAATCTGTTGCTGTTTGTCACATCATGATTGGGAGATACAGTAACATTGGTAACATTGGCTGTGGTGCAGTTGGTACCGCCATTGATCAAAATATTCTTTACCAGCTGCTCCGGCGTATAGTTTGAAGGAGTATAAGGAGGCACATTCACATCAATGAATGCTCCTGCTCTAAGACTGGCCGCAGAAGGTTTTATTCTCTCTGATTTTCTGACAGATTTCGTTTGAGAAAATGCAGAAGCAGAAATCAATAAAAAGGAAAAAAGGAAAAAATAGTTTTTTAGTCTATAAATTAACATTTTGTTTTCATTTGTTCAAATGTAACAAAAATAATTATACTAATCTCCCCTTAACCATTACTATTTTATAATTCATCACACACATTCACAATAAATTTTTCTTATCATTACATTTTCCACAAATCATTAAACATCAAAATTCAGACATAAAAAAACAGACCAATAAAATTGATCTGTTTATATTTTAATTGCTATTGTTCCGGCAGTTTATCGTCTTTTTTCAGCTGATCTATTTCATTCTGCAACTGGGAGATAATATCCTTTAACGCTTTTATTTCATTCTTGTTTGAGCTTACATTGCTCTTGAGTATTACGTTTTTCGCTCTTTCATTATGATCTTCTTCATCTTCTTCTTCGTTGATTTCCTCAATATCCTCACTGATTTCCTCAATATCTTCCTGGATATCTTCGATATCTTCGTTGATCTCTTCAATGTCTTCACTGATTTCCTCAAGATCTTCCTGAATGTCTTCGATATCTTCACTGATCTCCTCAATATCCTCCTGAATATCTTCAATCTTCTCGTGGCTTTTATTCACAGACATCTGAATGAAGATCGCAAGATAAATAGCTTCCAGGGAAAGTACCGTTGTGAGAATCAGAAGCATTTTATCAAAATCAACAATATTCAGCATCGGAAGTATAAACGAGGTAAGAAACAGCAGGGTATGCACAATCAGGGACTGAATAGATCCAATCCATGAAGTAATACTGTCCGCTATTTTTTCAAGAACTTCTTTTTTTTCGTTATATTTTTTCATCCTTTATATTTTTACAACAGTTCTTTGGTTACCCCTAATCCAAACAATGCAAAGTCATATTTCGCAGGATCTTTTTCATCAAATTTTCTGATGGCAATATCCAGCTCTTCTACCGTTTTCCAGTCATTCTGTGTTCTGAAAACCAATCCCAGTTTTCTGGAGATATTTCCGGTATGCACATCCAGAGGAATAGAAAGATATTTCTGATCTATATTCTCCCAAATTCCAAAATCTACTCCCCTTTTATCTTTACGTACCATCCATCTTAAAAACATGATAATCCTTTTTGCTGAGGAGTTTTTATAAGGTGAACTGATGTGTTTATGGCTTCTGTGTTTTTCTGTTTCCAGGAAACCACTTCTGAATCTTTCTATAGCATGGAGAAAATTATTCTCAGTTTTTTTCACTTCAAATAAACTTTCCAGACTTTCATTTTCTTTATAAATTCTGCTAAACTGTCTGATGAAATAAGAAAAATCCTGTCCGTTGAACGTTCTGTGAATACTTTTATCCTGAATACTTTTCAGATCCTTTTCGGAATAATTCATCACAAAATCATAGGGAGAATTTCCCATAATATCAAGCATTTTATCCGCAGAATTAATGATCGACTTTCTGTTTCCCCAGGAGATTGTAGCTGCCAGAAATCCTGCAATTTCAATATCCTGCTTTAAAGAAAAACGATGTGGAATCTGTATCGGGTCATTTTCAATGAAATCCGGAGCGTTATACTGATCTGCTTTTTCGTTGAGAAAATCTCTGAGTTCTTCAAACTTCAACATATTCATTCTAAATCTTTACACTCTCCAATGCTTTTGGTAAAAATGTATTGGGAAATATTTCTCTCGCTTCATCAGTAAATACGGTCAGGTCTCCATATCTATTGGAGAAGTGGCCTAAAATCAACTTTCCAACCTGAGCTTTCTGAGCAATGGTGGCAGCTTCCAAAGCTGTGGTATGCCCTGTATAATCAGCCATTTCTTTCAGATCATGCAAAAATGTTGCTTCATGATACAGAACCGTTACATTTTTAATAATAGGAATTATACTTTCCAGATAACGGGTATCACTGCAAAACGCATATGATACCGATGGAGCGGGATCAACAGTGAGAATCTCATTCTTAAGAACATAACCGTCGCTCAGTACAAAATCCTTCCCTGCTTTGATATTGTGGTAATCGCAGGTTTCAATTTCGCCGTACTTTGCAATCTCCTTCATATTAAGATGTCTGTCTTTCGGCTTTTCTTTAAAAAGATAACCATTACAGTAAATCCTGTGATCCAGCGGAATAGTATATACTTCTATCCTGTTGTCTTCATATATTTTTTCAGAATAATCTTTATCCAGTTCATGATAAATCACTTCAAAACCACGATGGGTTTCTGTAATCTGAAAAATGGTTTCCAGCATCTTCTTGATTCCTTTAGGACCATAAATATGCAATGGCATATCTCTTCCCAAAAGACGGAAAGAAGCTATAAGCCCGGGAAGCCCGAAACAGTGATCTCCGTGAAGATGGGAGATAAAAATATGATTGATTTTTGAAAATCTTGCTTTTGCCTTTCTCAGCTGTACCTGTGTACCTTCTCCACAATCGATCAGGAAGAGTCTTTCTTCCATTTCCAGCAGCTGTGCTGTGGGTGATGTGTTGATGGTTGGAATAGCAGAATTAAAGCCTAATATTGTTAAATAAGTACTCAAATCAATAATTTATGATAACAAATGTACAACAGAAAATCTAAATGGATGTTTTACCTTTAATATTTAAACCTAATCGGTCACTTTTAAAAAATCCATAAATAAGTCCAGTGCCTGTTTACGGTGGCTGATTTTATTTTTGTCTTCAGGATCCATTTCAGCAAAAGTTCTTTCATATCCTTCAGGGACAAAAATCGGATCATATCCAAAGCCTTTGAAACCTTTGTTTTCTGTCAGTAAATTTCCATGAACTCTGCCTTCAAAATATTGAGCGCCGTTTTCATCATAGCAGCACAAAACTGTCACAAAATAAGCCTTTCTGTTTTCAATTCCCTGCATTTCTGCCAATACCTTTTCGATATTTTTTGCGAAATCATGATCTCCAGCATAACGTGCAGAGAAAATCCCGGGTCTTCCATCCAAAGATTCCACTACCAGACCGCTGTCATCTCCCAGGCTTGGAATTCCGGTCTTTTCAAAACAATATTTGGCTTTGATCAGGGCATTGGCATGAAAAGAATCTCCGTCTTCCACAATTTCTTCGTGAATATTATAATCGGTAAGGCTTTTCACCACGCAATCACTTCCCAGGATCTGTTGGATTTCTTCTTTTTTATGTTCGTTGTGGGTAGCTACTAATAATTCCATTTCTATATTCATTTTCAATTTTACTTTTTATAGCGGTAACTTACATTTCAGCATAATGCACTTTATACTTTTTCATAAACAGATAACAGAACAAAGAGAAAAGCACAATTCCAACAGCTAATACAAGCCATTCTGAAACATGAAAAACCTTTGCAAAACTCTCATCTTTACCATAAATTACCAATAACGAAAGCGTTAAGTTATTAAACGCATGCAGCAATATCGGCATCAGTAAAGACTTTGTCTTATAATAAACCAACCCCAGTACGCAGCCCAGCATTACTGCACTGATAAACTGCCAGGGATTTCCGTGAACCACTCCAAAAATAACAGAGGCATACAGAATTGCCTTCCATGGTTCTACTCCTTTATTGATCAATCCTTTCTGAATAATTCCTCTGAATATAATTTCCTCAAAAATGGGAGCCATAATTACCGTCATGATAATCATTATTACTGGATTATCAATTAATTGACCCATCATTTGGGTAAAATATTCATAAAAGTCTCCGAAAAACGGCCCTGTAGTTGGAATCTGAGCAGCAATAAATTCGGAAATAAACATCATTCCTGCCATCATTGGAAAGATGAGGAGATAGGTGGAAAAATTGACCGATGATAAGTTGAAGTTAAGCTTCTTTTGAGTAGTCCTCCTTACGATGAAAAAATCAAAAAAAGCAATAGCTGTAAGGAATCCTACAGAATTAACCACCATGAAAAACCAGTCTTTCAATTCAATATTTTCCCGGAAAACAACCTTCCATAAAGTACTGAATAAAGAAACTGCCATTGTTCCCACGAATAATCCAACCACCAAAACAACACCGCCAAACCATGTGAACGTAAACTTCGGATATTTGCTATTTTCCATCCTTTTTCTGTAAAAGTTTCTGAGAAACAAAGATAATTTTTTTGACTGCTACAGGCAACTAAAAAAGGAATTTCTTATTTTTGGCTCATCGTACTGAATACCATAATATCTCTATTGCAAATGGCTGAATCTACAGTGAGAAGCCTACAATTATTCGTTCCTTCAAACCCTTCTAACTCTTCACTCTCCCACCTGAAAAGCATTGTTGCAATTTAAATTTGAAAACCTCGCAAAAAATCACGATTTTTGCAACTTCAAAATACGATATGTCAGACTTAATCAAAGAAATACAAAAAAGAAAGACCTTCGGGATCATTTCCCACCCGGATGCCGGAAAAACAACTCTTACAGAAAAGTTACTTCTTTTCGGGGGAGCGATTCAGGAAGCGGGTGCGGTAAAATCCAACAAAATAAAAAAAGGAGCTACCTCCGACTTTATGGAAATTGAAAGACAGAGAGGAATCTCTGTGGCAACTTCCGTATTGGCTTTTGAATACAGAGATCATAAAATCAATATTCTCGATACTCCTGGTCACAAAGACTTTGCTGAGGATACCTACAGAACATTAACTGCTGTAGACTCAGTAATCGTAGTGATAGACGTTGCAAAAGGGGTTGAGGAACAGACCGAAAAACTGGTTCAGGTTTGTAGAATGAGAAACATCCCGATGTTGGTTTTCATTAATAAACTGGACCGTGAAGGTAAGGATGCCTTTGATCTGTTGGACGAAGTGGAACAAAAACTGGGATTAACAGTTTGTCCGCTTTCTTTACCAATTGGTATGGGAAGCGACTTCCAGGGAATTTATAATATCTGGGAAAACAACATCCAGTTATTCTTAGAAGAGAAAAAACAAAAGGTTGGAGATTCTATTAAGTTTGATGATATCAATGATACTTCCATTGATGATGTTATTGGTGAAAAAGCCGCAGCAACTTTAAGAGAAGAGCTTGACCTGATCCAGTCTGTTTACCCTGAGTTTAACCGTGAGGATTATATGAAAGGAGATTTACAGCCTGTATTCTTCGGTTCAGCTTTAAATAATTTCGGGGTTCGTGAATTATTGGATGCTTTTATTGATATTGCTCCTATGCCGCAGCCAAAAGAAAGTGATACCCGCCTGGTAAAACCTGAGGAAAGCACTTTCACAGGATTTGTTTTCAAAATCCATGCGAATATGGATCCTAAACACAGAGACAGACTTGCTTTCGTAAAGATTGTTTCCGGAACTTTCAAAAGAAATGAGAATTACTTATTGGTAAGAGAAGGCAAAAAAATGAAATTCTCCTCTCCCAATGCGTTCTTTGCTGATAAAAAAGAGGTGGTAGAAGAAAGTTTCCCTGGTGATATCGTTGGTTTACATGATACAGGAAGTTTCAGAATCGGAGATACGCTTACAGGTGGAGAAAAGTTAAGCTTCAAAGGGATTCCGAGCTTCTCTCCGGAACATTTCCGTTATATCAACAACAATGATCCGTTAAAAGCCAAGCAATTGGCGAAAGGTATTGATCAGCTGATGGATGAAGGAGTGGCACAGCTCTTTACCCTTGAAATGAACGGAAGAAAGATTATCGGAACTGTAGGTGCCCTTCAGTATGAAGTTATCCAATATCGTTTAGAGCATGAATATGGTGCAAAATGTACTTATGAACCTTTATCCATGCACAAAGCATGTTGGGTAGAAGCCGACGAAAAATCTGAAGAGTTCAAAGAATTTGCAAGATTAAAGCAGAGATTCCTGGCGAGAGATAAGTACAATCAATTGGTATTCCTTGCAGACTCTTCTTTTACCATTCATATGACGCAGGAGAAATTCCCGAATGTGAAATTACACTTCATTAGTGAGTTCAGAGAAAATTAAGACGTAAGCAGTCAATTCGTATAAAGACGAAATTGTTCACAATACAGATCCGCAGAAGTTTTTTTCTGCGGATTTTTCATAATATATCGTATGAAACCATCCCGGCAAAAATTCTTCGAATTTTTGCCGCCCCTCCGGAGGATGGGAATTTTTAGATTTCCGGACTAATATTTAGTGAAAAGACAAAGCTTTCGAATCATTTCAATACCCCAAAATCAGAAAAACGCTTTGTAAATTTTTTGTAAAACAAATACAAAAGATTGAAAATACAACAGTTATAATTTTACCAGCACAATACATTCTATTTACAATCTTTACAAGAACTTCCCTTCTAATTTTACTTCATCAAAAAAATTAATCTTATGAAAAAGTTCATATTACTCGCTGCTGTATCAGGCACTTTCATGATGTGTAAAAAAGCAGAAGCTACACAGGATAGAATAAATGAAGCCTTCCATTCTGCGGACAGTGCTGCCACAGTTGCTACAGAAACTATTGATCATGTCAGTAAAACGGCTGATAAAGCTCTGGACTCGGCCAGTATTAAAATAAAAGATTTTGAGAATACTAAAAATGACATCCAGCAAAAGATAGAACACACCTCTAAAATGGTGGATTCTTTATCTGATAAAATTGCCCATACAAAACTGGAATCCAAAATAGAAAAGAAGGATTCGGTGGAAAAGGAGATTGAAAAGATTGCAGTAAAAAACCCGGCTCCCAAGGTTATTAAAGAAACCAAAATCATTTATAAAGACAAGCCTGTAAACGACAGCTATGAACTTAATATGGCCAAAAATAAAATGGTGAAATCAGGATATCTTGCCATAAAAGCGGAGAATGCAGAAACAGTAAAGGAAATCATCCGAGAAGAAGTCAGCAGAAATAACGGTTATATCAAAAGTGAAAATCTTTCTTATGTGGAATCCGCATATCTTCACGGAGAGAATCAAAAAGTATACAGCCTGGATATCAAAGTTCCTATCCGGCATTTTGATGATTTGATAGATGCAATCAACAACAATGCGGGAGATATTGACACGAAAGACATTCAGGTTTCAGGACAAAACTATGCAGACAATACCATCTGTACAATTAATGTGAATATCAGTGACCAGGGTAAAACACAAACAGAACCTAAGAGCTTCAGTGGAAAATCACTGGCCGCCATTGAATCCGGCTGGAATGTTATCACTTCCATATTCCTGTTTATACTTCCATTATGGCCTTTATTTCTTATTGCCGGCATTGGATACTATTTCTATAAAAAGAAGAATAAAAATACGGTTGATAATGATTCTCATTAGTTTTTTAATATTTTTTTAATGAGGTTTAAAACGGATGTTCGATTCTTATTTTTAATTTTATCAAACATTCAACGGAAGTATTTGCTTATTATAAAAATAACTCTTAACTTTAATTGTAAGCAAAATGCAATGAATCTTCGATTACACGAGGTTCAAAGATCAATTTGAAAATTTTATTTCATATATTAATATTTTGTGATTTGGTGTAAAATAAGGCCCTCATATTGAGAGCCTTATTTGTTTTAATTTCATATTCACTACCTTATCTGCAATAAGCTTTGTTTTTCTTATCTACGGAAGCGCTCCGTTGTACTCTTTATAATGCAGGTCAAAAGTTTTACCGCTGTTGCTTTCCTGAATCAGCTTACCTTCATAGGTTTTGAAGACAGAACCTTTTTTCATAGCATAGTTCAGGTATCCGGATTTTACTCCTTCTCCAAAAACGAAACAGTACTTATACCAGACAAACACTCACAGTAATAACAGTACAACATCGAGGGTGATCCACAAAGAACTGCTAATTTTAGGGGACTCTTTTTTCATTAAAGTTGTTTAAACTTTCCAAAACCACAAAAGGCACAAAAAGTTTCATTCTAAAACACTGGAGCTCACTTAAGTAAGTTTAATAGAATACCGCAGAAAAGTTCACTTAAGAGGAACATTTCGACTTCGCTCAATAGGCAAAGATTTTTTACACAACTCAGGTGTACTTATCACGCATAAGGTATGGTTCTGAAAAACTTAAGTGTTTAAAACTTTTGTGCCTAAAATAATGATTATAAAAGTTTAAACTGTCTCATTGTAAAAGTTTATACAAGTTCAATATATTTATAAAAAACAATCAAATTAAAACTCATTAATTTTAAAATACATTGTTCCTGATATTGTCCTGCTGTTTGAGGAATCAATATTAACAAAGCGTATCCTGACATTTGAAGTAGATGTAAGCCTCACAGAAGCAATAGCAACGGCTCCAGGCAGATCAAAATTAGGTGAAATGCTTACCACAGCCTGCGTAGTACTCGGCCTGCTTGCGGCAGGTATCGTTACATTAACATCTAACGTTCCTGCTGAATCAAAAAATCCAAAAGTAGTATTATTTGCACTGCTTATAGTACTATTAATAGTGGACGAAAAGGTAATGGAATTTTTCTGTACAGTTCCTGCACTTCCCAGTTTGTAGCCTCCATTTACGTCCAGGTTGGCAGAAGCAACCGGTGATGATGTATTAACACCTACAGTTGTGAATGTTTTTGTTCCTGCAAAAGACTGATTTCCTGTAGTAACCACTCCTCTTGCCGTGGAACTTGCGTCCGGAATATTAAGTGTCATACTTCCATCTAAGGAGGCCGGTGAACCGGTAACATTCACATTAGTGCCAGAAGTTCCCAGATTCAATGATATTGTACCTAAAGTAGAAGCAGAAACGGGTACCCATGTCGTACCATTCCATTGAAGCAGCTGTTTGTTGGATGCTCCATTCTGTCCCAGAACAACAGGATTAGCTGCTGTTCCGTTCCCTGTTAAAGGACTTGCTGTTGCTACAGAAACTAATGCATTTCCCTGAGCTACAATCTGTGAAGCCGTTACTTTTGTAAATACACCATCATTGTCAAATGCAACGATAGAGTCTTTTGCAGAGGCATTAGAAGCTGTTCCCATGATGTTTCGTACGCGTACTGAACCGTTCACGTCCAGTGTTTCTGTAGGATTGTGTGTGTTAATTCCAACTTGGGAGCTAACGTGCGTGATTGCTCCTGTAAGAAGCAACAGAAATAATGTTCTCATCTTGATGTGATTTATTTGTGAACTTAAAAATAATTAAATTATTGAGTTCCAACATATAAAATCATATTTTTTACTATTTAACACACAGCAATTTCA
Organism: Chryseobacterium sp. CBTAP 102; assembly: GCF_003201365.1. Classification (NCBI taxonomy): domain Bacteria; kingdom Pseudomonadati; phylum Bacteroidota; class Flavobacteriia; order Flavobacteriales; family Weeksellaceae; genus Chryseobacterium; species Chryseobacterium sp. CBTAP 102. Next base: position 174,345 of record NZ_QICX01000008.1, on the reverse strand, counting down.
GACAAGACAGGTAAGCAAAGAGAGGTATGCTTCCAACAATAGTACATTTTTCAGTATATCGTAATATTTTTAAAAACAGAGTATCAAAATTGATTAGAAAAAGTAATTCGATGGTATAAAAAGCAACATGATCCGGAAAAAAAAGAGGCTGTCCGAAAAGTTTGGACAGCCTCAATTTTTGCTGATTTTATTCTTACCCCTACAGAAGGAGTATATAAATATCCGAATCTCAGAAGGTGTTACCGACTTTTAGGACACTCCCCTTTCTGTTATTTCATATTCACTACCTTATCTACAATAAACTTTGTGTTTCCTCTCCACGGAAGCGCTCCGTTGTACTCTTTATAATGCAGGTCAAAAGTTTTACCGCTGTTGCTTTCCAGTTGTTTGAAAACTTCGGGGTCATCTACAGAAAATTCAAACTCATAGCTTGTAATAGTTCCTGTTTTTCCTCTTCCAAAGCCTTCCTGAATCAGCTTACCTTCATAGGTTTTGAAGACATAACCTTTTTTCATAGCATAGTTCAGGTATCCGGATTTTACTCCTTCTCCAAAAACGAAATAGTACTTATACCAGACAAACACGCCCAGTAACAGCAGCACGACACCAAGGGTGATCCACAAAGATTTTTTCATAGGTTGTGTGTTTTATAAAATGTTATTTTGCGATGCTTCTGGAAATCACGATCTTCTGAATTTCAGAAGTTCCTTCATAGATCTGAGTGATTTTCGCATCTCTCATTAATCTTTCTACGTGATATTCTTTCACGTATCCGTATCCACCGTGGATCTGTACTGCTTCAATAGTAGTATCCATTGCCACCTGAGAAGCGTATAATTTTGCCATAGCTCCGCTTTCAGAGATATCTTTTCCTTCATCTTTCTCACAAGCTGCTTTAAAACATAACATTCTTGCAGCTGTGATCTGAGTAGCCATATCAGCCAACTTGAATGCAATCGCCTGGTGGTTGATGATTTCAGTTTTGAAAGCTTTTCTTGTTTTAGCATATTTCAATGCCAGTTCGTAAGCACCTGAAGCAATACCTAAAGCCTGAGAAGCAATACCAATTCTTCCTCCGTTCAATACTGCCATAGCAAAGTTGAATCCGAATCCGTCAGCACCAATTCTGTTTTCTTTTGGAACTTTTACGTTATTAAAGATCAAGGAGTGAGTATCACTTCCTCTGATTCCTAATTTGTCTTCTTTCAGTCCGATTTCAAATCCTTCCCATCCTCTTTCAACAATGAAGGCATTAATTCCTTTATGCTTTTTCTCAGGATCTGTCTGTGCAATTACGATATAATAAGTAGCTGTTCCACCATTGGTGATCCAGTTTTTGATACCATTTAAAAGATAGTAATCTCCTTTGTCTTCAGCAGTCGTTTTCTGAGAAGTAGCATCAGAACCAGCTTCCGGCTCAGATAATGCAAATGCTCCGATAACCTGTCCGCTGGCCAGTGGAGTAAGATATTTTACTTTTTGCTCTTCAGAAGCGAATTTTTCAAGACCGGCACAAACCAATGAGTTGTTTACAGACATTACAACAGCTGCAGAAGCATCCACTTTTGCAATTTCCTCCATGGCAAGCACGTAAGAAACGCTGTCCATACCTGCACCTCCGTATTTTGGATCTACCATCATTCCTAAAAGACCCATTTCTCCCATTTTCTTCACCTGTTCTGCAGGAAATTTCTGGTCACGGTCTCTTTCAATCACTCCAGGTAAAAGTTCGTTCTGTGCAAAGTCTCTTGCTGCCTGCTGAATCATCAGCTGTTCTTCCGATAAATTAAAGTCCATAAAAAAAATAATTATATAGCCGTAAATTTACACTTTTTAAGCAAATCTGAAAAAATAAATTAAAAGTGGAAAAAAGGCAGGTTTAATGATAATTGACAGGCATTTCGGGATCCGGGATAATGCGTCAAGAAGACAATATAAAATACGTGGAGAAAAATAAATCTTTGTAAAAGAATAATTAAAAGTAAAAAATCCCTATTTAAGAGCTTCCGGCCTTCTTTTTGATTCAAACTGTTATGGTAAGCATTCAACTAATTCCTAATTATCACATTCAAATGTTTTCAATTAAAAAAAATGCTTATATTTAAATTTCTTTATAAATTACGTAAAAAATCATGACGATCAAGAGATTATTCGATATTCCACACTATGCTTTAGAAAAATATCCTAAAACGGATATGTTTGTAACAAAATATCATGGCGAGTGGAGAAAAACTTCTACACAGGAGTTTATTAATGAGGGAAATAAGATATCCAGAGGATTATTGAAGCTTGGGATAAAACCAGGGGACAAAATTGCTTTGATTACTACCAATTCCCGCACAGAATGGGCAATTATGGATTTCGGGCTTTCTCAGATCGGAGTTGTTTCAGTACCGGTTTATCCAAGTATTTCTTCTGAAGACTATGAATTTATTTTCAATAATGCTGAAATTCAGTATTGTTTTGTTTCTGATAAAGAACTGCTGAATAAAGTAATGAAAGTAAAACATAATATTCCGAGTTTACAGGGAATTTTTACTTTCGATAATATCAGTGGAGCGGCCAACTGGAGAGAAATTCTTGACTTGGGCAAGGATGAATCTACGCAAATTGAAGTAGATGATCTTTCTAATGCAATCAACACAGAAGATCTCGCAACAATTATTTATACTTCCGGAACTACGGGAAGGCCCAAAGGGGTAATGCTTACGCATAATAATATTGTTTCAAACGTATTAGGAGCCATTCCAAGAATTCCAAAGAGAAGAAGTCTGGATTATAAGGAGACGAGAGCATTAAGCTTCCTTCCTATCTGCCATATTTTTGAAAGAATGCTGTTCTATCTTTATCAGTACAATGGTTTTTCTCTCTATTTTGCTGAAAGCATCGAGAAAATGGGCGAAAACGTAAAAGAAGTGAAACCTCATTATATGACTGTAGTACCAAGACTGGTAGAAAAGGTATATGACAAAATCTATAATACAGGATCTTCAGCAGGTGGATTAAAATCAAAAATATTCTTCTGGGCGTTGAACCTGATCAGTAAAAAGAAAGTAATTTCCAAACCATCCGGACTTCAGGAAATCATTGCAGACAAGCTTGTATTTTCCAAATGGAGAGAAGGTTTAGGCGGCGAAATTGTGACTTTAGTTTCAGGATCTGCGGCATTGTCTACGAGACTTAACCTGATGTTCCAGAATGCTGGTATTCCAATTCTGGAAGGATATGGTTTAACAGAAACCTCCCCTGTAATTTCTGTAAACAGCTTTGATAAAATGAGAGTGGGAACGGTAGGAATTCCATTGGATAATTTAAAGGTTAAAATTCAGGAAGACGGTGAGATTACCGTAAAAGGTCCTTCTGTATTCAAAGGATATTTTCAGAATGAAGAAATGACAAAAGAAGCTTTTACGGATGATGGCTTCTTCAAAACCGGAGATATCGGACATATCGACAGTGACGGATTTTTACAAATCACCGACCGTAAGAAGGAAATGTTCAAAACTTCCGGAGGAAAATATATTGCTCCCCAGACTATTGAAAATTTAGCGAAAGCGTCAAAATTCATAGAACAGATCATGGTGGTAGGCGATGGTGAAAAAATGCCATGTGCTTTGGTACAGCCTGATTTTGAATTTGCTAAAAACTGGGCGATGAGAAACAATCTTACTATTGGCACTACACCAGTGGAGATTGCCAAAAGTGCTGAGTTGAAGCAGAGAATTGAAAAAGAAATCGAAGGCATCAATGAACACCTTGGAAACTGGGAAAAAATTAAAAAAATTGAGCTTACTCCTGAAGTATGGAGTATTGAAAGCGGATTGCTTACTCCAACTTTAAAACTAAAAAGAAAAGCAATAAAAGAGAAGTTTATAGCTTTGTATAATAAGATGTATGATCATCAGGATTAAAAAATTCAACCGCTTCAAAATGAAGCGGTTTTTTTATAGGTTTAGCCTCTAAAGCTAAGAAGCATATTTGTTTTTGATTCACAGCATTGAGTTTTTGAATCCAATTATAACACAACCTTTGTCATTCCCAAGAATCTGAACTCTATTTTTATACAGTATGGATTCTTGGGAATGACAAGGGAGCATGTTTAAAAGTTGTATTATTATAAGAAAAGTGGTGCAATATTCAGATCAAAAATAAAAAAAGCTGTCTCATTTCTGAAACAGCTTTTGTATAACTTAAAATCAATAATTAGAATTTAATTACAGATTTCATTTTTTCGTTTTCTTCCATTACCAATTCATCATCAACAAGAATTTTTCCAGAGTGCTCATCAATAATGATTTTCTTTCTCTGAGCAATTTCCATTTGCTTTTGAGGAGGAATAGTGAAGAAAGATCCTTTTGGAGCTCCTCTTTCTAATCCTACAACGGCAAGACCGTTGATAGAGTTTGTTCTGATTCTGTTATAAGAAGCCAATAATCTCTCATCAATTTTAGCTGCGAATTCTTTAGACTGCTCTAAAAGATATTCTTCTTCTTTCTGCGTTTCAGAGATCAAACCATCCAATTCTTCTTTTTTGAATTTCAAGTGGCTTTTCAAATCGTCGATCTTAGCATTCAGTTCAGCTAAAGTTTCGTTTTTGTGAGCAATTTTAGCTCCGAATTCTTTAATTCTTTTTTCAGCAAGCTGAATTTCCAGCTCCTGGAATTCCATTTCTTTTCCTAATGCTTCAAACTCTTTATTGTTTCTTACATTATCCTGCTGAGATTTGTATTTCTCAATTAAAGTTTTAGCATGGTTAATTACTTCATGCTTTGTTTTGATCTGATCGTCCTGCTCTTTTATCTCAGCATGAAATTTTTCAGCTCTTTTTTCAAGACCTTCAATCTCAATTTCAAGATCTTCAACTTCAATTGGCAATTCTCCTCTAGTATTTCGGATTTCATCCAATCTTGAATCAATGATCTGTAAATCGTATAAAGCTCTTAATTTTTCTTCAACTGAAATATCGTTGGTTTTTGCCATATTTAAATGAAATAATTTACTGGGTTTGTTTTTTCAATAGATTTTGAAATTGCAAATGTACTAAATTTTTGTGATAAAATTTCAAATAATTGTTGGGTAACAAATTGTTCTGATTCATAATGTCCTATATCACAGATCAGCATTTTAGACTCGGCTAGAAAATAGTCATGATATTTAAGATCTCCGGTAAGGTAAGCATCACATTTCCTGGATGCTGCAGATCTTATTCCACTTGCTCCTGAGCCTCCCAGCACCCCTACTCTTTTGATTTTTTTATTATTAAATGAAGAATGTTTTATCACCTCCAGACCAAATTTTTCTTTTACCAACCTGAGGAAATCTTTTTCATCCATTTCCTCTTCCAGATCACCATACATGCCTAATCCGGAATGATGATTTTTATTATCCAGACTATAAACCTGATAGGCTACTTCTTCATAAGGATGTGCAGCCTTCATGGCCCCCACAATCTGCCCTTGTTTAAAACCTTCAAAAATTACAGAGATCATATCTTCATCTGCATTTTCGCGAATTCCCTGCTGTCCGGAAAACGGATTTGCACCTTCTGCAGGTCTGAATGTTCCTTTACCGCTCACCGTAAAACTGCATTCATCATAGAATCCTATATTTCCTGCTCCGGCCAAGAACATCGCTTCTTTTACTTTTTCTGAATATTCTTTGGGAACAAAAACCGTCAACTGTTTTAAATTATTTTCCTTTGGCTGAAGAATCTTCATATTCTTTAATCCCAACTGGCTGCATATCCCGTGGTTGACCCCAAAGAAATCATTATCAAATGCAGTGTGGACGGCATAGATGGCTACTTTATTTTCAATAGCTTTTAAAACAGCTCTCTCTACATAGTTCTTTCCTGTTAAGGATTTTAATCCGGAAAATATGATGGGATGAAAACATACAATCAGATTACAGTTTCTCTCAATCGCCTCATCTACTACATTTTCCAGGGCATCATGGCAAACCAGAATTCCTGATACATCGCGGTCATAAACTCCACACAGCAATCCTACATTATCAAAATCTTCTGCCTGTCTGATGCTTATCTCCTCTTCAATCTTTGCAATTACAGTTTTTAGTTTCATTAATTTATATTTTACGGTTACAGCTAAGATATTAATTTTACCAAAAATCCGGAAAAAATTACCGGCTTTCTTTAACCGGCTTCATTTTGATGGTAAAAAGAATTACATAAGACTGTTAATCTTTAAAAAGAGATACTAGGGTAAAGGATTCTATTACTACACTGCAGTTTATATCAGACTCCATAAAAGCCGATAGCCTTTTCCCGGATCAAAACTTGCAGGCGTTGCAATGGTATAAAAATAAAAGGTAAGAAAGTTACCTGAAATGTTATGTATTATTCGTGTTTTATCAATTATAACAAATAAAAAAACAAGTCATTAATTTAAAATAATTCACTTTTCAATAACAGGTTTTTCGTTAACATTTGCAAGATTCTTTCAACAATCATATATTTACCGTATGCTTTATGGAAATTATTAACTTCGCTGTGAAATAACCCTATATAAATGGAAAGAGAACATAATCTGATTCCTGAGGACGCTCTTTGGAAAAGATTCCTTTACCGGATAATTTATCGCTCCGATACGAAGCTTGGAAAACTGTTCGATATCATATTATTATCGTTAATTCTTGCAAGCACTGCAATTATTATGATGGAAAGCGTACCTAAGCTTGATAAAAGATTCCATTATACTTTTCTGATTCTTGAATGGGTGATCTCAATTTTCTTCACCATGGAATATTCTATGCGTATTGCAGTGGTAAAAAATAAACGGAGTTACCTATTCAGTTTTTTCGGAATTATTGATTTTCTGGCTCTTGTTCCTTTCTTCCTCAGTTTTTTCTTTCCTATTACTAAGTATTTCCTTATTTTCAGGATGCTGAGAATGTTGAGAATCTTCAGGATTTTCAATTTGCTGGATTTTATGAACGATGGATATTTAATTGTAAGGGCTTTAAAGAACAGTTCAAGAAAAATTTACATTTTCCTTTTGTTCCTGATTATTTTTTCGGTTATTGTAGGTTCACTTATGTTTATGGTAGAGGGTGGAAGACAAGGTTTTGAAACAATACCACAGTCTATTTACTGGGCGGTTGTCACGGTAACTACTGTAGGTTATGGTGATGTATCGCCTATTACGCCTTTAGGGAAGTTTTTCGCTGTTGTTCTGATGCTGGCGGGTTATTCTATCATCGCAGTTCCTACCGGTATTGTAACAGCGGAAATGAGAAACAAAAGACAAAATCTGGAAATGATATGTGAACGCTGTGGTAATGAAGATATTGATGATGATGCAAGGTATTGTAAGAAATGTGGCAAGAAATTAGCTTAATACATCGGTATAAGTAAAATTTATTCACCAAATACCACAAAATCATGGAACCTAAAAAGAAAAACAGACCGAATAGCTTAGTAATTATTCTTTTTGCATTGATTGCACTCATGATCATTATCTACTTTATATTAGTAATGTTCTTCCCTACTGTTTTTGACCTTATGAATAAAGGAGAAATACAGCCTGTACCCAATAAATGATGAGTAATGGGTAATAAGTGACAGGAACAATTTATAATCAACCAGAATTTTCAGAACAAAATAAAAAAGATGAGTAAACAATTTTGCTCATCTTTTTTCATCAATACTTTTCAAATCAAATCCTATACAATTTTCATAAAAAAGCGGATCAGTGATGATCCGCCTCCCTTTTTATTTAAATGATGAATTATTTTTTAATAGCTTTGATCGTCTGCTTAGATCCGTCTTTCATCTCAAGTGTTACTAAGTAAACTCCCTGCATTAAATCTCTTAAATGGATTGTAGATTCAGGATTAGCAATTGTTTTCACCGTTCTTCCAGCAGCATCAGTCACAGATACATTTTTTACATTTTTCACATCAGAAATATTCAGTGCATCCGTAAATGGATTAGGATAAACCTGGATAGTATTTTTCGCAATAGCCACCTCAGATGTTGCCAGATTAGCATTGTTAATGCTAATATCGTCAATATACAGATTATACTGATCCGGATCTGAATACGCATTAAATCCAAAGAAATACACTCCTGTTGTAGGAACTGTAAACGTTATAGATTCTGTATGGGCCATTTCATCATTGATTGAAGGATAATCTGCTATAGAGCCTGTCATAGCTGCTGCTGCAGGTGAAGTTCCATAGGCAACTTTCAATTTTTCAACATAAGTTGATGAGTTATTACCATATTTATAACTGATTGTATACTGCACTCCTGCGGTTAAGTTCAATCCTTGTGTAAAGAACCATGCATTTCCAGAATTGGAAGAGTTATACTGGTACTTCAACACATTGGTAGTGAATCCCTGGCTATCGGAAGGAGAATCCATTGTTTCCCAATTGTTTCCTGTTCCCGCATTAACATTGATTGTACAAGCGGGCAGATCCGGAACAGTCACGTTTTCAAAATCTATCGTATAAGGAGTATTCACACTTGAACACAATGTTGTAAAAGCAGCATGATCACTCCATATACTTTTACTTGTTGCACTGCATGCAGATCTTACCCATACATAATAAGCAGTGGAGGCAGCTAAACCAGGAATATTGTAAGTGGTTGCTGTAACTCCTGTAAAATTAGGCGTGCTGGTTGCTGTAGGTGCTGTATTGGTTGTACTGTAATAAATATCATATCCATTTGCAGGTACAGGGGTAGCCGCTGTCCATGAAACCGTAGCTCCTGCAGCAGTAATATTTGAAACAGCTAATGCATTAGGTTCGCTACAAACAGGTGCTACATCTATATTGATATCATCAACATATAATTGATTCATGTTTGCATCAGAATACGCCTGAAATCCAAAATAATAAACTCCTGTGGTTGTGGGTGTGAAATTCGCAAAAGCACTTGTTGCTGTGCTGACAACAATATTTGAATGATCAGCTAATGTATTGGTCATTCCTGCTCCTGTAGCTGTAGTGCCGTAAGCCACTTTTAGTTTTTCAGCATATACAGTTCCTTCTGCATTTGCATATTTATATTTAATTCTGTAGGTCACTCCTGCAGTAAGATTAATACCATTGGTGAAAAACCAGGTATCCGCATTATCAGCATAGTCGTAAGAATACTGAAGAACATTCCCTGTGAATCCCTGAGCATCCAGATCACCTGTCTTCCACATATTTCCTGCGCCATCATTAACTACTGAGGTACAACCTGGGATATCAGGCGGGGTTATACTTTCAAAATCCAATGCGTATGGTACCCCTACAGCAACACACGACGTCATAAATGTTGCCATTTGAGACCATGCACTCTTATTTGAAGAACTGCATACAGAACGTACCCATACGTGGTAAGTAGTTGCTGGAGCAAGTGAAGGCAGGTTGGCAGTTAATCCGCTGCTTGTTCCGGAAACCACTGTAGCAGCAGTAGGATATGCACTGGAAGTTGAATAATAATATTCATAACCGCTTCCTGGCACTGAAGATGGAGCTGTCCATCCTACCTGAGCAGAATTGGCAGTTACAGCAGAAACAGTTAAAGCAGATGGTGCAAAACATGTTGGAACAGCACCGATTACGACCGTATAATCGTGAGCTTCTCCATATCCATTTGTATTACAAGGAATAGGATCACTGGAAAAGCGATCTGCCACCCTCATTCTATACGTGCCCGGAGTAACTGTAGAAGGAATTGTTATAAGTCCTGCGGTTATATTGTTTCCTCCCACAAGCGTACTACTTGCTGAAGCTACAAGTTCCGGAGCTGCATCATCAAAAGTTCCGTCGTTATTGAAATCTATCCATATACGTACATTCTGATCACTATAACCATGTTTAACGCTAAAATCATAACTTAAACCTGCACTCAGGTTGATCATCATAGAAGTATAATCTCCATATGCATCAGTAGAACAACCTGTATTAGAATGATCAAATCCGGCACCCGGAATTGCAAAAGTATCTATCACATCCCCTCCACTACAGCCACTAGCAAATGCAGGTGTACAATACGTCTGCGCAGAGGATAAAAAGCCAGTCATTAATAAACCAACGAGTAAAAAGTTTTTCATATAAATCAATATTAGTTACTCAAATCTAGTGAAAATCAACAATAAAAAAAATATTTTTTTCACTATATGATAACAAATACAAATTTTCTTTTAACAAAAGATAATTTCACTTATAAAAAGAGAGACTGTTCGAAATGAACAGTCTCTTTTTTCTATTTTTAAAAGAAATTATTTATTTCTTAATAGCCTTAACGGTTTGTTTAGATCCGTCTTTCATATTCAGCACTACTAAATACATTCCTTCTTTAAGATCTCTCAACTGAAGTTCAGAGGAAGGTTTTTCAATGGTTTTAATCAATCTGCCGGAAGAGTCCAGAATAGAAACTGATTTTACTTTATCTGGTTTTGCAATATTCAGGGTATCTCTAAATGGATTCGGATAAACCTCTATACTTTCTCCGTTTTTAGAAACTTCAGAAACTCCCAAAGTCCCTTTGGAAATAGTAATTGTAAAAGGAAATTCTAAAAAATCCACAGTTGAACTTTCATTCCCAACATTCACATAATACACAGTTCCCGGAACAGTATCAATCGATATTGGTGTAGAATGCCAACCTCTGGTAATACAAGTTAAACTTCCACACCCTCCTTTATAAACTCCAACCTTAGGAAATTCATTTCCTATAGGTGATACTATAATTTTATGAGTAGAACCGTCCCCTGTAAACGTAAACCATGTACCATCATTCATTGCCGGGCTACAAGCTGTAACAAATCCATTATTATTAGTTGCAGCTAACGCATCTGTTTGTGTGTAACTATAAGGAAATACAGAAGCATCCAAAGCTCCGGAACAACTGTCATTAACTGGAACCGGCGGCAATGTTCCAATGCATATATTAAATCCGACAACTTCACTTGGGTATCTAGTATTAAATACTCTTATATAATAAGTTTGGCCTATTGTAAGCCCGGAAACCCCGCCCATACGATGTGAACATTTAATACTTGTAAGGTTACCACAATCACCACTGAAAAGCTGAAAGTAGGTTTCAGTACCGGACTGCACCCCAAGAGAAACCAAATCTTTCAATTGAATCAAATGACCTGTTGCGGTAGCCGTAAACTTAAACCAGACATCTCCCGGTTTTGCAACACCATTGCATGTAGGAGCTGATATATTCGATGCTGTAGCCCCCATTGTACTACCAGCTGTTGCAACGGAACAATTCAAATCAGAATTTACAGGCAAAGCAATGGCATTTATACATTCATCATTGGGAGGAGGTGGTGTATTATCTGTCCATATGCATATATCAAAATCCATAGCACTGGATTGTTGCGTCGAACTACTATAAACCCTTATATAATAAGTATCTCCTACTGTAAGATTATCTACAGCCAAAGCATTCAGATAAGAACAGGAAAGACTAGCTAAACTATTACAATCCCCCTTATAAACCTGAAAACGTAAAGTAGGAGCATAAAATACCGGGACTTTATAGATAATATTGCTTAATTTAATAACATGCTTACTGCCTGTTGCTGTAAATTTGAACCATACATCAGAATTAGGACTATTATAGCAAGTAACAGGTGACAGACTGGAATCTGTCGCGGATATAATGGTTCCTTGAGTAATGCTTGCACAATTCAAATCAGGATTTACAGGTAAATCTATTGCATTTCCACATTCATCATTGACTGGTGGTGGCGGAAACGTTACCACACATATATCAAAATTTTGAGCAGCACCATAATTAGCACGAGTAAATACTTTTACATAATAAGTTTCACCTGGAGTAAGATCATTTACAATTGAATAATATTGAGCTTCGTGGCTACATGCAATAGTTGTTAAGTTACCACAGCTTCCTTTAAAAACAGAAAAATATATAAACTTATTATTTACTGCTCCTACGGAGGTTATATTACTTAATTTAATCATATGTTTGGAAGCTATAGCAGTAAATTTATACCACACATCATTATGACTATAAGAATTAATACATGAATTTTGCCCCTGATTAGATACAGACGCCATTAAATTTGTACCAGGAGTAAAATTTGTACAATCTATAGTTGGGCTCACAACCAATTCCACAGCGTCTGCACACTCATCATTAGATGGAGTTAATGATGCAGTTGTAAACTTGATATTAGCACAACCGTAGGATTCTCCTGTTGATCCTACTGCCGTCACCTTAAGATAATATGTTGTAGTCAGTGAAAGCGGAGACGATGGTGTGAAACTTGTTCCCGTTACAGATTGTTGATTTACCACATCAGTTCCTCCTGGTGTAGTCCCTATTGAAACTTTGTAACTTGTCGCTCCTTGTGATGCAGCCCAGGTAATCACGGATGAAGTAGGTACAAGCACTGCATTATTAACAGGATAAGACACTGCAGGGCATACTGGTAAAATACTCGGCACCAAACCCTTAAGAGTTATTACAGATTTATATGGCAAAACATTTCCCTGATTGTTGGTAGAAGGATCTCCAAAACCAGGATCTAAAATATAGAGCCCCCCTCCTTCTGTAGTATTGTAGACAAAAAATTGATTAGAAGGATTGTCATTAGATACCTTTCCATGAACTGCAACTATTAAGTTCTGGACATTATCATATGCAAAAGGAGTCGTAAAGGTTATATCTATAATTCCATTTACATTATAAATAGCACCAGAATAAACCTTTGTCATTTGTCCGCTTGAAATCCAGTTATCATTAGGCGCAAAGGTGGTTTTTGTAGTATGTCCTATGTATACATCCCAAGTTGACGAGTACCCTGGATTTGCAGAAGAAGTTACATAAAATTTAAGCCCGGTAATATTTCCTGCGGCATCAGAATTAATTTCTTGCTTTGTAAAAATCTGCTGAGAATAAGAAGTACTATAATCAGTATTGACCGGAGCATTACCAGTATCTGTACTTCCTGCACCTAATTTGATTTGAGCACTTAGTACAATATTTAACATCAGTAAGCATAAAAATAAGATTTTTTTCATGTATAAGTTTTTGGCTATTAATATGTCTACGAATTTACAATAATTTGAAACATCTTTTTTTTAAGTAAAAAAATAATGAGAAGTCCCTGGAAAAACACATCACAAATAACAAAAAAAAACGACAGCCAGAAGCTGTCGTTTCATAGGATATGATTAATAAATTTTATCTCTTAATTGCTTTAAGGGTTTGTTTAGACCCGTCTTTCATATTCAAAACAACCAAATACAATCCTTCTTTAAGATCTCTCAACTGAAGTTCAGAGGAAGGTTTTTCAATGGTTTTAATCAATCTGCCGGAAACATCAACAATTGAAACAGACTGTACTTTGGATACATCAGAAATTGTTAGCGTATCAGTAAACGGATTAGGATATACATTAATCTTATTTTCTTTTACTGCAGTTTCAGAAGTTGCCAGATTTGGATTTTGTTTTATTTCAACATTATCTAAAAGAACATCATCATAGTAATATCCATTACCACTCACATTTTTATCTACAGTAAACCTTACCTGAATAGTAGCTCCGATATAAGAAGCCGCTAATGGAACCGCAACCGTTCTCCATTGATTTAAGTTGGTATTATCACTAAAGATGGCTACCCAGCCGTTTCCATCATTTACTTCAACGGTAAGCTTATTATTATCATAAGTAGAAGGTGAAACCGTAGTAGTAGATACTGTAGAGTGATTTTTAAACCAGTCAAAAGAAACAATAGGTGCAGTTAATCCTGTTAAATTTACAGAAGGAGTAACCAATTGCACGGTATTAACACCTGCTCCAGCATATGGTGAACTTGCGTCTACCCAAGCGTACGTACCTGCAGCCTTGCCGTTATTAGCCGGACTTGCACCATAATCTGCACTTCCTGCAAATTTCCAGAAAAGAGTAGCATCAGTAGTTGTTGCCGAAGGATTTATATTGTTCCAGCAGTTTGGTGCGGCTCCACTATCAAAGTTTTGAACAAAAGGTGCCATAACAGTTCCACAAAGAGTATTAAATGTAGCAACAATACTCCATGCACTCTTATCAGAAGAACTACAAACCGATCTCACCCATAAATAATAAGTAGTAGAAGGAGAAAGCCCTGATAAAGGAGCTGAAGTTGTGGTACTCGTTCCTAAAGCTACAGTAGACGCTGTAGGAGCTGTACTGCTTGTAGAATAGTAATATTCATATCCAACTCCAGGAGCGGTAGCTGGGGCAGTCCAGGAAGCATTTGCTGCATTGACTGTCATCCCCGAAACAGTAACAGCCAATGGTTCAGAGCAGCTAGGAGTCACATCTATATTGATATCATCCACATAAATCTGGTTCATATCAGCAAGAGAATATGCCTGGAACCCTATATAATAAACTCCTGTTGCACTTGGCGTAAAGTCTGTAAAAGTATTTGTAACAGTTCCACCGATAATATTACCATGATCTGCTATGATATTCGTCATTGCTGAACTTGTAGCGGAAGATCCGTAAGCAACTTTTACTCTTTCAGGATACTGTGTTGCACCCGTTGCATTTGCATATTTATATTTAATTCTGTAGCTAACTCCGGCAGTAAGATTTAAACCTTGTGTGAAAAACCATGTATTGGCAGCATTAGAAGTATTATAGGAATAATTAAGCACTTTCCCTGTAAAGCCAGTAGGAGCAGTTGCTGTTTTCCATAAATTTCCGGAACCACTGTTAACCACTGTTGTACAAATTGGTAATGCAGGTGTTGTAACGTTTTCAAAATCTAAAGTATAAGGTAAATTAGATGAATTACATATGGTCTGGAATGATCTTACCGTACATGCCGTAGCAGGTCCTGCAATATTAGCTGTATAAGCAGTTACAGAATAATAATAAGTAGTCGCAAAACTTAAAGGAGCAGCGAAAGTGTAAGAATTATTGGCCCCACCAGTAATATCCATATCTACAATATCATTTCCTCCTGAGGTAGTTCCAACTTTCAGTTTGTAGCCGGCTGCGCCATTTATTGCATTCCATGTGATCGTAGGTGTTACACTTACTCCTGTAGCACTGGATGCAGGAGCTGTAACGGTAGGACATAGACCAAGTGTTGTAAAGTTAGCAGAGCTTGACCAAACTCCTTTATCTGTCCCATTACAGTTTCCTCTTACCCAATAATAATACTGAGTTGAAGGAGTCAGACCAGATATATTAGCTGTTGTTACGCCAGCAACTACAGATCCTGAAGGCGTAGCCGTTGCAAGCGGAGTTGTTGAAGATGTGGAATAATAATACTCATATCCATTACCCGGAGGTGTTGTAGAAGCTGTCCAGCTTATTGTTGCTGATTCAGGAGTCACAGCAGAAGAAGAAAGACCTGTTACCGTACTTGCACAGTTAGCTGTAGTTGTAAAAGATCCTGAAGAGGCATACCCATTCCCCGTTCCGGCTGCATTTGGAATATGAGAGTATATGGATTGTACCGATCCATTTAAAGCCTGAACCTGAACCTGGTAACTTGTATTCTGAGTCAGACCTGAAATTGTAGCTGAAGCAGCAGAAACCGGGTTACCAACAAGGTCGGTCCAATCACAGCTTCCAACTTCTCTATACTGAACATTGTAGGCTGTTGCACCTGTCGGAGCTGTCCAGTTTACAGTGGCAGCATTATTGGTAATTGCAGTGGCGGCCGTAAAAGTTCTAACCGGAGCCTGTGTGCCTGGTGTCCATTTATATTGCAACCCAGCCGGGATTTTAACACTAGCATTGGTTGCACTGGAAAAAACCATTGTGCTGTTATTAGCATTACCTGTAACAGCTTTAGACCAGTCGCAGGTAGTTCCGGAAGGCACATTTCCTATCATCAGGGAATTTACATTGGATGCAAAGGTAGTACTGTTTCCTCTTATTCCTACCTGTGGAGTACTTCCTGAAGTACTGGTTCCCGGATCTGTACAGCTTCCATAAATGATCTTTATTTCACCAGTAGCGTAAACCAATCTGATCTGAAAATTTAATTTTTCTGTAGATCGGTTAAAGTAGTTGGCATGATCCTGCCACTGTACAACAAATTCAGTTCCTAGATCTTCATATCGAACTTCATGATTTCCTGCGGGCTGAGTTGTATCAGATGATGAAAAACCTCCATCCTGTCCAAAAGCAGAAATTGCTCCTGTAGTAGAACCCAAAGAAGACAAAGGAGTATAATTTGTCCCTGAAGGAGCCGCTCCAAATGTTATAAATCCGTTGGCACTCACATAGCATGTTGTCATGGCAACACCTCCAAAATTAAAAGGAGAAGACAATGTAATCGCAGCAGACACATCATTGTCGTAAGTCGTATTAGTCCCGGAAGGGAATAATTTCGTACCTCCTGTAATGGAAGTATAAGCCACCCCGGTACTTTTTGAAAAAGTATAGTTGGCGACATCAGTTTGTGCATAAACTCCCATACTCACGGAAGCTAAACACGAAAGTAATAATTTCTTCATAAAATAGTAATAATAATAGTTATGGCGGTAAATTTATAAATATTAATTTAATTTTTAAACGAAATATTAAAAAACATCACAAAACATTAAATAAAAAATAATAAAACAGCTATTAAAATACAATAAAATCAAACGTTTATTTAATTTTAAGATTTATTTCATAATTCATTGAAAAATATTAATTAAATGATAATCAAATACTTAACTAATATACAATTAAAATAGACTTCAGATTTTTTTTCTATTTAACATAAAAAACTATTTAAAATTTTTCATGAATATTGACAATATATAAACAAAAAAAGAGTGACAGAAGCCACTCTTTATACATTATAATCTACTATTCTAGTTTAAATAAAACTCATATTTATTCAGAAGCTGAATTTCTTTAATCAGGTCTCCATTGAGATCCACCGAATGTTTCATAGACTGCACTTCAATATGAGAGTCATCTTCGAGGTTTTTGATAAAGAATTTCAGTTTTTGATTTCCTTTGTTTCTGTCGAGAACCGTTCTGAAAAAATCAAGATCTTCAGGCCTTACATCCATTACATCCATTACTAAAGATATACTTTTGGCAAATCGTTCAAATGCTTCCTGAAGTTCTATCACATCATTTACATTCACGAAGACTCTTCCATCTTTTACCTGCGCAAATTTTATTTTAAAAATAACAAATCTCTGAACTTCCAATTTCTCTTTCAATCTCATATAGTCCCTATCTCCAAGCCTGAATGAGTACGAACCGGAATAATCTTCCAGAGTAACAAAAGCTACTTTCTCACCACTTCTGAAACCATCCTGAACTCTATATTCGGTAATAAGACCGGCTACAGTATATTCTTTCCCGCCACCTCCATTTTCTCTTTCTTTCTGAAGGGTTTTCCAGTCTTTCTTTTTCTCTTCAAATAACTCTTCCTGTTTATTCGAAAAAGCCTGTTCCTTGTAAGCATCTACCTCATCAAGATTCAGGAATAAGAAGTTTCCTTTTGGCTCTGCTTTTTTAGTCACTTCTTCTATTACTTCTTCTTCACCCGCCATTACATCATCCGATACAATTTCTGTAAGATCTGCAGCTTCATCCTGGGCGTCCTGCTCCAAAACAGGTGCTTCATCTGTTACCACTTTATCTTCATCATTTTTCTCAAGAACCGATTTTTTGGAAAGCTGTCCCTGCATAAACTGGAACTGATACTTAAACTCATCCAGCGGATGTGCAGAAAGATAAAAACCAATAATCTCTTTTTCTTTATTAAGCTTATGCATATTCGGCCATTCGGGGCATGGTGCTAATTTTGGCTGTTCAATCTGAACTTCTTCTGCAAAATCAGCAAATAAAGAATACTCCATTTCGTTTTTGCTTTCCTGGAAGCTCTGTCCATATCTGATCAGTCTTTCAAGATTTGTCTTTCCAGCCATGTCAATATCAAAATACTGTCCTCTGTGAAAAGCATCCAATTCGTCAAAAGCACCGGCAAGCACTAAACTTTCTGCTACCCTTTTGTTCATCTGTGAAGGCAATATCCTTTCAAAGAAATCGTAAATATTCTTGAATCTTCCGTTTTCTCTTTCTCTTGTAATTGCTTCACTCGGCCCTTCGCCAATTCCTTTAATCGCTCCCAATCCGAAACGGATCTGTCCTTTTTCGTTTACAGAGAATTTGTATTGAGATTCATTCACATCCGGCCCTAAAACATCTACTCCCATACTTTTACAATCTTCCATAAACATGGTAATTGAATCTGTATTATTAATGTTGTTACTCATCACACTCGCCATATATTCTGCAGGATAATTGGCTTTTAAAAATGCCGTTTGATAAGCGATGAATGCATAACAAGTTGAGTGAGATTTGTTGAAGGCATATTCTGCAAAGGCCTTCCAGTCATTCCAGATTTTCTCTAATCTCTCTTCATTCAGGTTGTTCTTTCTACCTCCTTCAATGAATTTTGGGTACATTTTATTAAGAACGTCAATCTGCTTTTTACCCATTGCTTTCCTCAAAGTATCGGCTTCACCTTTCGTAAAGTTGGCCAATTTCTGGGACAAAAGCATTACCTGCTCCTGATAAACGGTAATCCCATATGTTTCTTTTAAATATTCTTCTGTTTCCGGTAAGTCGTAAACAATTTCTTCAATTCCATGTTTTCTGTTGATGAAGTTTGGAATGTATTTAATAGGACCAGGGCGGTACAATGCGTTCATAGCAATAAGATCGGCAAAAACTGTGGGTTTAAGCTCCCTCATGTATTTTTGCATCCCGGGACTTTCATACTGGAAAATTCCTACCGTTCTTCCTTCTTTAAACAATTGATACGTTTTGGCATCATCAAGCGGGATAAGATCAGGATCAATATCTATATTATATCTTGCTTTTACCAGCTTCAATGCATCTTTAATGATAGTCAATGTTCTCAACCCAAGGAAGTCCATTTTCAAAAGGCCGGCACTTTCCGCAACGGAGTTATCGAACTGAGACACCAGAATATCTGCATCTTTCGCCGCTATTGTCACCGGAACCAGATTACTCACATCTTCCGGTGTAATAATCACACCACAGGCGTGAATTCCGGTATTTCTGATACAGCCTTCCATCTTTTTGGCACTTGCCAACACTCCGTGTCGTGCATCATCAGGACTGTTAAGAACATATCTCATCTCATCAACAAGCATCTGTTCTTCCGGTTTTAATTTATCGTATTTCGCTAAAGCTTTTGCAATGTTCATTCCCGGACTCGGAGGAATCAGCTTAGCAATATTATTTGTGTCAGGAATGGGAACATCCAAAACTCTTCCGGCATCTTTAATAGCAGATTTACCACCCAACACCGAGTAAGTAATAATCTGTGCTACCTGAGTTTTCCCGTATTTTTCAACTACCCATTTGATAATTTTATCTCTTCCCTCATCATCAAAGTCAATATCAATATCAGGCATGGAAATCCTTTCCGGATTCAGGAATCTCTCAAAAAGGAGGTCATATTTAATTGGGTCCACATTGGTTATTCCGATGCAATACGCTACTGCTGATCCTGCGGCAGAACCCCTTCCCGGGCCAACCCAAACTCCCATATTCCGGGCTTCATTACAAAAGTCCTGTACAATAAGGAAGTATCCTGGATAACCGGTATTGGCGATAACCTCAAGCTCAAAGTCAAGACGTTCTTTAATTTCATCCGTTATTCCGGTTTCCACATATCTTTTCTTGGCTCCTTCATAGGTAAGATAGCTAAGATAAGCCATCTCCCCTCTCTTCCCTCCGTCTATCTCATCTTCTGCATGAATAAACTTTTCCGGAATATCAAACTTAGGAAGAAGTACATCTCTTTTTAAAGTATAGGGTTTAAATTTCGCCGTAAATTCTTCATAAGCATCAAACGCATCAGGATAAGCTAAAAAGGCTTCTTTTATTTCGTCGGAACTTTTGATATAATACTCGCCTGTTGCAAGACCTCTTCTTTTACCAAATCCTTTTCCAACGGGTGTTGTTAGTTTTTCCCCATCTTTAATACAGCTTACAATATCCTGGATATTAGAATCATCCTTATTGGTATAAAAAGTTTCGTTCTGAGCCAGGATTTTAACATCGTATTTATCCGCCAGATACAACAGAACTTCATTTAAATGCTCTTCTTCAGGCAGTTTATGATTCTGAATCTGTACATAAAAATCATCCTCAAAGGTATCTTTCCACCATTTGAAAAGCTCTTCCCCTTTCTGCTCACCGGTATTTAAGATCGCATCAGGAATATCTCCCATAATTCCGGAAGTTAAAGCAATAACCCCTTCTTTATATTGGGCTATCAATTCTCTGCTCACCCTTGGAACTCCAAAATAGAATCCTTTCAGGAATCCGATACTGGAAAGTTTTGCCAGATTTTTATACCCGTTAAAATCTTTTGCCAGCAGCACTACCTGAGTTCTCCTGTCCGGATCATCTTTGGTAAACTGCTTTTGCTCGTAACGCTCCGAAATATAAAATTCGCAACCTACAACTGGGATAAGTGGTTCGGAAGCAGGCTCAACTTCATTAAACTCTGTTCCGTTTTCTTCTGCTTCCTGTTTTTTTGCCAGGTATTCCTTATGCTTCTTTGCCCTGTCACCATTAGCGCTCTCCACCGCTGAAACGAATTTAAAAGCACCCATCATGTTTCCCAAGTCCACCATACCTACAGCAGGGAAGCTTTCCTCAGAAGCTTTTCTAATCAGATCATTGATGCTTGAAGTAGCGGTAAGTGTGGAGAAAACACTGTGATTATCAAAATTGAAATATTTACCTAAATCAATTTCATCAATACTTCCGAAATCCTGCTGCTTTTTCTTATTATGAAAATCTGCAACCTGCCTTCTGATAACAATATTGAAAGGCTTGATAGGATCCGGATAAAGACTTCTGAAATAAGCGAGCTGATCTTCGGAAATCTTTAATGTTTCAGCGGGTACTACTCCAATTCTCACCATTTCAAAGAAAGCTCTAGCAGTAGCATTTACATCGGCAGCGGCATTATGGGCTTCATCAAATTTGTTTCCAAAAAGTTTTTCATACAATTCTTCAAGTTTCGGGGGCTTGAATCTTCCTCCACGTCCTCCGCCAAGCTGGCAGAAATCGGTTCCCAAAATCATGGTATCTGCTTTGGGTTTTTCCTGAAGGTTATCCTTCATGTTTTTTCTGTAAAACTCTGCTCCTACAATATTATAGTCGAATTCTACATTATGTCCGGATACAACTCTTACCCTTTCAAGAACTTTAGAAAACTCTTCAAGAATCTCCTGCAGATCTCGTCCTTCTTCATTGGCAATCTTGGTTGTGATCCCATGAATACGTGCTGCGTTGAAGGGAATATCATATCCTTCAGGTTTTATTATATAATCCTGGTTTTCAATCAATTTCCCATCATCATCATGTACCTGCCATGCAATCTGAACCATTCTTGGCCAGTTATCCGAGTCTGAAAGCGGAGCGTTGAAATTTTTTGGTAAACCGGTTGTTTCTGTGTCAAAAATTAAATACATATAATGTTCTAACTTATATATAAAAAGAGAATGTAAAGTTACTTCATTTTTTCCAATTATTAGTTTATGATAAAACACAAAAACCTACAACATTCAGAATAGTTAAACAGTTATTTTTTGTAAAAAAAACAACCAACTCAAATAATGTTGAAATAAAATATTAAAAATTAATTAAAAAAATTAGAATTATTTACCAAAAATTATCAATAATTAAATATTCACCATATATTTGAAGGATTACAATTTTAATATTTCAACAACTAACATGAAGAAACATCTACTTCTCATCAGCACATTAGCAATAGCTTTAGTAAGTGCACAAAACAACGATGGTTTAAAGAGAGAATTTGAAAGACAAAACAAAGAGAATAATGAAAAGTTTGACTCTTATGTTTCAAAAAGATTTGGTAGTGATAGAAATCCTGAAACTCAAAAAAAAATTCAGGAAATGAGAGAAAATCTGGCAGGGTTTAGTGGAAATGTTCCAAACTTTTATCAGTCAGAAGATCAAACTCAAATTTTAAATAACAATGTTGATGCCTTAACAACTGCGGGAGGTGTCAATGGACTAGCCGGATCATTTAAAGGTGAAGGAATTGTATATGCAATTTTTGATGGAGGAAGGATTTATGAAGCTCATACCGCTTTTAATAACGCGGCAGGTAGAATTTCCAACAAAGAAGCAGCTACTAATGCTTACAGCGCCCATTCAACAGGTGTAGCAAGTATTATCGGTGCGAAATCTTCACCTTTATCAGGTACCAGTAACGGAGTGACAATCACAGGAAATGCAATGGGAATTGCATTAAATTCTACAATGGATTCTTACAGATTTGCAACAACAACATTACCTGGTAACTCAACTACAAGTACTGTATTTGATAAAATCTTGCTGGCCCAACCTAAAATATCCAATCACTCTTATGGTATAAATGCTGCCTGGGATTATAAAACTACGGCAAACGGATATCCTGCCAACGGATGGTATTGGGGAGGAAATTATATTTCCGGAACTAATTACGATCTAATGGGAACTTATTATACAAACGACAGATCATATGATGCTATTGTGTATAATAACCCAACGTATACTATCGTGAAATCTGCCGGAAATTATTTCGGATTCGGACCAGGATATTTAGGTAGTACTACAACAGCTTATTATTATAACGGATCAGGATATTCTACTTATGCAACAGGTACAGAACCACCTGCTAACTGTGCACAGGGCTATGACTGTATAGGTTACGGCTCATTGGCTAAAAACATTATTGTAGTTGGCGCAACTGATCCTATTACAACAAACAATAATAGATATACTGCAGCTACAGATGTTTTAAAGTCTGATTATAGCAGCGCAGGTCCTAGAGATGATGGTGGTATAAAACCAGATATTTCTGCTCCGGGCACCGATGTCTGGATGGCTTCTACAGCAGAAAATACAACAGGAAGTATAACTTGGCAAATTAATAGCGGAACCTCAATGGCAGCCCCTCAGGTAGCTGGGATTATTGGACTTTGGATGCAGATTTATAAATCGTTATTCAACAATGCTCAGCTTATTGCTTCTGCTTCAAAAACTTTAATGGTGCATTCTGCTCTTGAAGCTGGTCAAATAGGTCCAGATCCATGGTACGGCTGGGGATACATTAATGCCAAAAAAGGTGCTGAACTTCTTGTAGGAAAATCCAACAACACCATCATATTTAATGATGAAACATTAAATAATGGTAGTATTAATACTAAAACAGTTAAAGCATCAGGATCTGAACCCTTAAAAGTAACCATATCCTGGATTGATCCGGAATATACCAATATTACGAATCAATGGGATAATTTATACAACAACAGAGTCTCAAGATTAATTAATGATTTAGATGTAAAGATTATCAATACAGCAAACAATACAACATACCTTCCTTGGAAACTGAATGCAAACAATCCTATGTTGCCTGCAACAAAAGGGGATAACACAGTAGACAACGTAGAACAGGTAGTTATTGACAACCCAACACCAGGAGCTGTTTATAGAATTGAAATTTCCCATAAAGGAACATTAAAAAATAACGCTTCCCCAAGTGTTACTTCTCCCCAAAACTACTCTGTCATCGTAACAGGATTTAACGAAGTACTGGGAGCTAAAGAGACCGGATTTGCAATGAATGCTGTAACAGTAGCTCCAACTGTGGTAAAAGACTTTACCAATATATTGAAAGCTCCTAAAAAGTCGACTTTTAATGTTTATGATCTTTCAGGTAAAAAACTACAAACAGGTATTATTAACAATGATAAAGAAGCAGTAGATTTATCCGCCTACACAAAAGGAATTTACATCATTGAAATAAAAACAGACAAAGATGTTATTTCTAAAAAAGTGATCAAGGAATAACCTTTATAAACAAAGATTTTTCACAAAATACTAACAGTTGTTAGTATTTTGTTTTTTTATGTATATTTGCTTCCTATGGAAAATGCAATTCACGAAAAAGTTTCTCAGGATATATTACTCAAAGCGTATAATCATATGATGCTGGCCAAAGCCATGGCAGACATTTACGAAGAAAACCGAAACGTATGCAAATACGTTCACAGTACTTCCAGAGGTCACGAAGCTATACAGCTTGCAACAGCTTATCAGCTCAGGAAAGAAGACTGGGTTTCTCCTTATTACAGAGATGAAAGTATTCTTTTGGGAATCGGTTTTGAACCCTATCAGTTAATGCTTCAATTACTGGCTAAAGCAGATGATCCTTTTTCAGGAGGAAGATCTTATTACTCACACCCTTCAAGCAGGGATGAAAATAAACCCAAAATTGTTCATCAGAGTTCTGCTACAGGAATGCAGACCATTCCTACAACAGGAGTAGCACAGGGAATTAAATACATTCAGGATTTTAATCTTCAGGAATTTGAAAACAATCCTGTTGTGGTTTGCAGCCTTGGAGACAATTCCGTTACGGAAGGTGAAGTGAGTGAAGCTTTACAGTTTGCCGCTTTACACCAGCTTCCTATCATTTTCCTGGTTCAGGATAATGAATGGGGAATTTCTGTAACTAAAGACGAAGCAAGAACCTGTGACGCTTATGATTTTGTAGCAGGATTCACCGGATTAAGCAGAATGAGAGTAGACGGAACTGATTTTGTGGAAAGTTTCGAAGCCATGAAAAAAGCCGTGGACTTTGTAAGAACAGAAAGAAAACCTTTGGTTGTCTGTGCAAAAACGGTATTGATTGGTCATCACACTTCCGGAGTAAGAAGAGAATTCTATAGAGACGAAGAAGATTTAACAAAACATAGAGCTAAAGATCCGGGAGAAATCCTTAGAAAACATTTACTGGAAACAGGTACTGATGAGGATCTTTTAAAGCAAATCACTAAAAAAGCACGTCTTGAAGCAGAAGAAGCTTTCGAAAAAGCTAAAAATGCTGAAGATCCAAAGCCTGAAAGCGTAATGCAGCACGTTTTCGCTCCTACTCCAATTACAGAGGAAACAGGAACACGCGAGCCTGCCAACGGAGAAAAAATTGTCATGGTAGATGCTGCCATCCACGCTATACAGGAATTGATGTGGAAACATCCGGAAGCGCTTCTTTACGGACAGGATGTAGGAGAAAGAATTGGTGGAGTTTTTCGTGAAACGGTGACGTTAGGAAAAAAATTCGGAAGCAAAAGAGTATTCAATACAGCCATTCAGGAAGCTTATATCATTGGATCTACAGCAGGAATGAGTGCTGTTGGGCTTAAGCCAATTGTTGAGGTACAGTTTGCAGATTATATTTATCCGGGAATCAACCAGTTAATTACAGAAATCTCAAAATCCAGTTATTTAAGTGGTGGAAAATTCCCTGTAAGCAACATCATCCGTGTTCCTATCGGAGCCTATGGCGGCGGCGGTCCTTACCATAGCGGAAGTGTTGAAAGTATCTTAACCAATATCAAAGGAATCAAAATAGCATACCCAAGTAACGCTGCCGATTTTAAAGGATTATTAAAAGCAGCATATTATGATCCGAACCCTGTAGTAATGCTGGAACATAAAGGATTATACTGGAGTAAAGTTCCGGGAACTGAAGATGCTAAAACGATAGAACCTGCTGAAGATTATGTTCTTCCATTCGGAAAAGGTAAAGTGATCATTGAAGCTGATAAAGATGAAACTGAAAAAGGCAGAACTTTATTAGTGGTTACTTATGGTATGGGAGTTTACTGGGCTAAAGAAGCAGCCAAAAACTTCAATGGAAGAGTTGAAGTAATTGATTTAAGAACATTAATTCCTCTGGATGAAGAACTTGTTTTTGAAAGAGTGAAAGCGCACGGAAAATGTATCGTTCTTACTGAAGAACAGCTTAATAACTCTTTTGCAGAAGCATTTGCACATCGTATTTCTAAAAACTGCTTCAAATATCTTGATGCTCCGGTAGAAACAATGGGATCGCTGGATGTTCCTGCCGTTCCGATCAATCTGGTACTGGAAAAAGAAATGCTCCCAAATGCTGAAAAGCTCAGCAGTAAAATCGAAGAAATGCTTAAATATTAATTTTACATAAACTTAAAACCTCTACATATTAGAGGTTTTTTTATGCAATTTTTTCACTACTTTTATTTAAGATTATCAATCTAAATTTTAGTCTATTATAAACCAGCAAAACTCAATTATCCATTATCTGACAGATATACGAAATAGAATTAATCCCAGTTTGGTACTTATTTTGTCTATACACGCAAAACACATCTATCTTTATGATTACAACCAAATACGTCAATTACAAACAGGTTCTCAATTTATCAGGTTTTCATCTTATACTGATTTCTATCTGGTGTACTCTGATAGCTGTCTTATTCTATTTTTTCAATTGGCAGTGGATGACAATTCCATGGGTTCCTGTAGCTCTGATTGGTACAGCAGAAGCATTCCTTGTGGGTTTCAAAAACAACCAGGCCTATGACAGACTTTGGGAAGCCAGAAAAATCTGGGGAGGAATTGTTAATTCCAGCCGCTCATTTGCTTCTATGGTGTATGCTTTTGATACAAAAAATGAAGAAATTGGTGTTTTTGATCTTGAAGACCGTAAAAGAAGAATCGTTTATCGTCATATTGCATGGTTATATACTTTCCGTGAACAGCTTCTGATTCCCACAGAATGGGAACATATCAGTACAGAAAATAATAAATTCGGGAATATCAACCTGCGAAGAAACAGATTGATTAAAGCTGGTTTTCCTGATTATGGGAGAGCGCCAATTTTCCTGCACAAATATCTTTCAGAAGAAGAATATGAGCTAAAAAATGATTATAAAAACTTTGCTACATATCTGATTGCCCAGCAGGCCAAAGATATCAATGAACTGAAAAACATGAATGCCATTACAGAATTCAACCAGACTCAGCTTCAAAACGCTTTGAACGAATTCTATAATTTCCAGGGACAGGCAGAAAGAATCAAGAAATTCCCTTCTCCAAGACAGTTTGCCAGCACAGCCTTTGTTTTCAACATTCTGTTCATTATGCTTCTTCCGCTTGGATTGGTCAATGAATTTGCAAAACTTGGCGATTGGGGAATCTGGACCTCTATTCCGTTTTGCATCATCATCGGATGGATTTACATTATTATGGAGCTGGTAGGAGATTATTCTGAAAATCCTTTTGCAGGATTAATGTTTGATGTTCCGATGCTTTCAATCTGCAGAACGATTGAAATAGACCTCCTTCAGATGAGTGGAGAAACAGATCTGCCTGATCCTATTGCTTCCAAAAACGGAGTCTTAGTATAATTTCTGAGTTCATTCTATAAAAAAAGAATTTAAGAATTTCGATAAAAACCAGAAATATTAAGTAAAATATGTTTTAAAGTTCATTGTTTTTCATAATTTAGAAGCATTGAAAGCATAAGCTATATTGATTCATCCGAATTGATTTAGCTTTTACTTTTTTCATCAACTAATAATTTTATCCTTCCTTTTGTAAACAATGAGATCCAAGCAATTCCTGCAGGCTATGACAATGCTATGTCTTATCCTGTTCTGCTCTAAACTGAAGTCACAGGCTGCCTTCAACAAAGAATTACCTAAAGACTTTACAGACCAATTCACCCAAGAAATTAACGACAGTATTCCTTCCATAGGCTCTTTCATTGTTTCACAAAACAATAAGGTAATTTATGAGCAGTATTTCCATGGAGCCAACAAAGAAACGATCTTCAGTATAAAATCTGTAACCAAAAGTATCGTCTCTGTTCTGGCAGGCATTGCACAGGATAAAAACATCCTTCCCAACCTCAATACTCCGGTTTTAAAAATTCTTCCGGAATATAATGTCTCAAGAAGCAGTTTCAAAAACATTTCCAATATTGAAGGAAAGGCAGCTCATGACTCTATCAGAAATACATTAACGCTAAAAAATCTTCTGACCATGCAGGGTGGTTTTGACTGGATTGAAAATTCAAAAATTTCAACAGCCATGTCTTTTTCCGGTGATCCTGTCAAATTTGTCCTGGATCTTCCTTTTGAAGAATATCCGGGAACTGTATTCAACTATAACAGTGGTGAAACCCACCTTTTCGGAGCTTCTTTGGCAAAGATTGTAAAGAAAAGCCTGAAAAAATTTGCGGCTGACAATCTTTTTAAACCACTAAAGATAAATACCCCAAGATGGGACACGGATTCTATGAACAGGAATATTGGCGGTTCGGAAATGTTTATGAAACCTGAAGACATGCTGAAATTTGGTTTGATGATTCTCAATAACGGAAAATTGGGCGGCAAACAGATCGTCTCTTCAAAATGGATTCAGGAATCTACTTCAGAACATGTAAAACTGGATTCCTGGGATGTAATGCCGGATGCCAACGGATACGGCTATTACTGGTGGCGAAGAAAAACAAACGGACATCAGGCTTTCGTAGCCACCGGATATGGCGGACAACTTATCTGCATCATTCCTGACCTAAAAATGGTCATCGTAACAACCTGTTTTTTGAATGATAAAAATAAAGGCAGAACTGAGATTAAAAGACTTCATTATTTTATCGACAAAATGACCAAAAGAAATTGATAACTGATTGGAAATTGATCAATAATCTATAGTACAATCGCTGTCGTATTTTTCACTTCAGAAATCATAAAAGAGCTGTGTGTACTTGCAATGTGCTGAAGCGTCGTAAGTTTCGTCAGCATAAAGCTGCGGTAATCTTCGATATCTTTCACCCCTATTTTAAGGATATAATCATAATCTCCGCTTACATGAAAACACTCTGTCACTTCCTGAAGATCCATCACTTCTTTTTCAAACTGAAGAACAAATTCTTTCTTATGCTGGCTTAGTTTCACATGACACAAAACGATAAAATTTTTCTTAACTTTACTCTTATCCAGTAAAGCCACATATTTTGAAATAACTCCTGAATTTTCAAGCTTCTTTACACGCTCATAAATTGCTGTAACAGATAAAGCAAGCTTGCCGGACAGTTCTTTGGTGGTTTGTTTACAGTCTTCCTGTAAAAAAGACAAAAGTTTCTTATCAGTTTCGTCAAGTTCCATAGATATTTTTTTGGTAAAAGTTTAACAATATCGAAGATACTAAATATTTTTTCTAAATAAACAAAATTTTACAGTTTTATATTCTATAAATTCAAATTTATATTGTAATTATTAGGAAATTAACGCAAATTGGAGCGATAAAATAAAAACAATTTTTATGGAAAACTTTAACGCAGCCAACGAGATCCAGGATCTTCAGTATTTTGGTGAATTCGGAGGAGTGAATCCTTCTATCTCAGATAGCTCTACCTATACGTTCCTTTCTGCAAAGACCATGTTTGATACTTTCGAAGGAAATGCAGAAGGATGCTATCTGTATTCCAGACATTCATCACCAATGAATCTTTATCTGGCGCAGGCTCTTGCCAAGATGGAAAACACAGAATCCGCCAACGTTACAGCATCCGGAATGGGAGCGATCACTTCTGTTTTGATGCAGGTGTGCAAAAGTGGAGACCATATTATTTCAAGCCGCACCATTTACGGAGGAACTTATGCTTTTCTTAAAAATTTCTTCCCTCAATTCAATGTAGCTACCACTTTTGTTGACATCAACAATTTTGAGTCGATAGAAAAAGCAATCACGCCCACTACTAAAGTTATATACTGCGAAAGTGTGAGCAACCCGCTTCTTGAAGTGGCAGATCTTAGAAAGCTTTCCGAAATCTGTAAAAAACACAACCTGAAACTGATTGTAGACAATACCTTCTCGCCTCTTTCTATCTCTCCGACATTATTCGGGGCTGATGTGGTGATTCACAGTTTGACAAAGTTCATCAACGGAAGCAGTGATACGGTAGGAGGAGTATATTGTGCAGCTCAGTCATTTATTGATGACACCAAAAATGTAAATTCCGGTGCGTGTATGCTTCTTGGCCCAACCATGGACAGTTTACGGTCTTCAAGTATCTTGAAAAACCTGAGAACCTTGCATATCAGAATCAAACAACATAGTCACAATGCCATGTATCTGGCTGAAAGATTCGAAAAAGACGGACTAAAGATCTCTTATCCGGGTTTATCTTCCCATAAAAACCATGAATTAATGAAAAGCATGATTCATGAAGAATACGGATATGGAGGACTACTGACTCTGGATGCCGGAACAACAGAAAAAGCAAACGAACTGATGGAACTGATGCAGGCCGAAAACCTGGGCTATCTTGCCGTAAGCTTAGGGTTTTATAAAACCCTATTCTCATGCTCTGGAAAATCTACCTCATCTGAGATCCCCGAAGAAGAAAGAGCTTCCATAGGCATTTCTGACGGACTGATCAGATTCTCCATTGGTCTTGACCATGATATCAAAAGAACTTACCAAAAAATGAAGGAGTGTATGCTGAAAGTAGGAGTTCTTAACCACCATGAAAACATTTCTACCATTTAAATTTATTATTATAAAGACCGTTCTTAATTCAACGGTCTTTATTTTTTGTGATATGGCATATCAACACATAAAAAAAGATAATTCAGCAAGTGCTTTATTAGGAAAAATACTTCCTCAAAATGCTAAAACTTCAACACAGGAAAATAAAAGAAGTATTATAAAACCAATTAAAGGCTTTTTATTACCACTTTCGTAAAAAATCACTTTTCATGCCTTAATAGGACACCTTGAACGAATATGTTCTTCTGATTCTATCTGCAGCTTCCTTCCTTCTGATGTTGCATGATCATTTTGTGAATGAAGCCGATAACAATATAGCACATTGGATATACAAATACATTTTTCAAATCCAGCAATTTCCATTAATGGAAACATGATAGCCATATCATAAGTAGAAGGGTAAAAATTGGTGTCATCTATTTTAAGAATACTCACAGCAGGATCTATACCTAAAAGTCTTTTAAACAGACTATATTTGAATGTCTTAAGATGTGTTGCTTTCCATGGAGCTAATCTTAGTTTTTTGAATTCATCTTTTGTGTATGGTGATATATTACTGGTATTACCATATGAATCGATAAACTGTCCATAAGTAAGATAGGCTGAAGAGTTATTATATGTGAAGTTGATGATTGATAACGAATGTTCTCCAAACAATTGATCATCACCATCTACAATTGCAACAATATCATTCTCATTAATAGATATTTTAGTTAATCCCTGATATATATTAGCTAGTGCACCAATTCTATTATTATTTCTTGAATAGTGAAAATTAGATGTAGTTTCTACAAGTTTCTTTATTTGTTCATCCAACATATCATCAGAAGCATCATCCAATAAATAAACTTCGTAAGGAGAATATTGCTGTATAATTATAGAGTTAATGCACTCAACAATATATTTATTTGCATTTCTAAAAGGAATTAATATAACAATTTTGTGTTGAATATACAAATCTTTCATATATCGGAATGTGAACTTGTTCAAGTAAAAAGAAAGAATGAATATCAACTGAAAAAGTTGTATAATTCTTTCAAAAAAAGTTTGTTAAGCAAAGATATAATAAAAAAAGAACTTTGTTCTTATCTATCGTTTGGAGCAAATAAAAAAGGATACAAAAGTATCAATAGAACATAAATTTTAACAAAATGAATGATAATATATCAGAAAGAGAAGTTTTTTTTGATATAGAATTCCACAAAAGAAGTTTGTCATTAAACGAATGGATGCGTGGCTAGCCTGTTTCAATGCCTTATTAGTCTGATATAAAACAAAGGTAAAACACTTGAGAGATTTACACATGCGCTTTTTAGCATTATTCTTGGGAATCTTTAATCAAATTTAGTATATACAATATTATCAAGTATTAAAATAAAATCAATTAAAAATAACCTACAAAAATCAAAAATAAATCACAATTAGTAGAAAATAACAAATATTTAAAAACAAAACTTGTAATTAGTTTTTATTAAAAATAATTTTGGATCAATATAAAATTCAAATGAGATTTCTTAGAAAACTTACACAACATGAAGATAATCTGTTTACAATATGTAAGCTTCTATTTAATATATTAGAAATAAAAGTTACAAATACTTCTTTAAAGGACAAAATAAATAACCATACATACTTTCCCAGTCTGCTTACCATTACCGATACATTAAATACTTTTGGTGTAAGTTCTGCAGCAATAAAAATGGGAAATAATCATTTAGAAGATTTTCAAACTCCGTTTCTAATTCCAATCCAAAAAAAGGGATGGGATCAAGAATATATTACTATAATAAATAAAATATCATGTAATTTAGTTATATATTATGATCCTGTTAATTTAAAATGGAAAGAAGAAAAAAAAGAAATATTTGAAAAATGGACTAGCAATAAGATTATTTTATTTGAAAAAAAAGATTTTAGTGGTGAAAAAGATTTTAATCAAAAAAAGCAATATGAAAATAATAAAAGGGCTATAAAAGCTTTACCTTTAATTGCTTTTTTATTTTTAGCCATAACCAACATTATTATTTTAAATTATACTGATTTAATATCAGTCTATGGTTATTTTTTTCTTAGCCTCTCTATTGTTGGTTTTGCTATTTCTTTTTTAATTATTTCATATGAAATTGACAGTCAAAATCCTTTTTTAAGGAAAGTCTGTTCAGGCATCCAAAGTGTTAATTGTGGTGCTGTATTAAAATCTCAAGGAGCAACTTTTTATGGCTTGGAATGGTCTGTACTTGGCTTGTGCTATTTCGCATCCGGGCTCTTTACATTGCTTTTATTTGGGTTGTCTAACTTTTCAGTAATAAATATTTTAAGTTTCTTTTCGATTCTTGCCTCATTTTACATATTCTATTCCTTATACTATCAATTTAAAATTATCAAACAATGGTGTTTGCTCTGCTTAGTTATACAAATTATACTTTTCATGCAAGTAACTCTTGCGTTCCAATTTTACTACACTCATCTAGAATTACTAAAAAACACTGATTTTCAAATAATTATAAAAATTTTACTAATCTATAGTGTTTTATCATTAATTTCAATCACTTTTTTCCCGATAATTAAAAATTACAAATTAACTGATAAATATAGATTACGCTGGAAGCGCTTAAAAGCAAATACTAATGTTTTTTATAGCATTCTATCACAACAAAAAAAAATACAATATTTTGGAGATATAGGTATCGTTTTGGGAAATCCTAACGCAAAAAATGAAATAATAAAAGTGTGTAATCCATACTGTTCACCATGTGCTAACGCACATCCTATTCTAGAAAATATTCTTAATCAAAATAATGATGTAAAACTTCGAATTATTTTTACAGCTAGTGATTATGAACATGACATTAAAGCTAAACCAGTAAAACATTTTATGGCATTAGCAGAAAAAAAAATAACAGACATGCATAATGTATTAAATGACTGGTATGTTTCAAAAGAAATCAATAAAGATTATAACATATTTTCACAAAAATATCCTCTAACAAACAAAGAAATTAACGAACAAGGGCACAAGCTATCAGCAATGAGTGAATGGTGTGACAAAGTAGATATTAAGGCAACTCCAACAATATACATAAATGGATACGAATTGAATGAAGATGTTTATTCAATAAATGATTTAGAAGACATTTTTGCCAATTAATTTTGCAACAACGTTTATTATGAAATTAGATTTAGTAAACCAGGAATTTGATGTATGGGAAATAAAAAGTTTCTTAGATATTGATGAATGTAATTATCTGATTAATTTTTCTGAAAAAGTAAATTTTCCAATTTCAAGAGTTGATTCTCAAGAAGTGCTAAATAAAATAAATCCTGAAAAAAATAATTTTGTTGACAGAGAATTAAAAAGACTTGTTATTGACAATAATGATATAGCAGTAATTATTTGGGAAAGATTACCTAAAGAAATAAGTTTGTTAAAATCCGGTAATTTTACACCTTCTTCTGTAAATAGTGAAATTAGAATATATAAATATTTAGAAGACGATGAATTTAAGGAACACTTTGATTCTAGATGTACAATTTCAAACAGTGAAATGAGCTTTTACTCTATTCTCATTTATCTGAATGATGAGTTTAAGGGGGGGGAAACATCATTTAAAACCTTTCAAGTCCTTCCTGAAGTTGGTAAACTTGTAATGTTTCCGCATAAACTGCTCCATGCTGGACAAAAAGTAATAAATGGCACTAAATATATTCTAAGAACAGATCTTATATTAAAAGAATAGCTAGAAATAAATACAATTAATATAGCCTAAGGTGATCTGGCTACAAAGATCATCAACATTAAAAACAATTTCATTATGAAAAAAATTAGTTTAAAAGATTTAGATCTTAACGTAAATGAATTTTTAAGCAAAGAGCAATTAAAAAACATTCTAGGAGGAATTGATTATTCCAGCGGTGGTAGCTGTTTAAAAAAAGGAGCAAGTTGCAACCATAATGCAACCAGTAAAAAATGCTGTTCAGGATTGGTTTGTGAAAGCTCTGAGTATTCAGTATGCGTATAAAATACTGAAATTAAGAGGCTGTCCAAAAGGTCAGCCTCTTAATATTTGTAATATTCCTTCTTCAAGAAAATGCATTCCATATTAGAAATTTTCAACAATAACAATGTTTTTTTAAAAAAAATATTCATTAAAAATAATTATAATTTATGAAATATCATATATTATTAATCCTATTATTAAATAATTTTTATTCTTCACAAACGAATAAAAATACATTTACTATTAGCGGAAAAATTAATGGTCAGGATAATCAGTATATTTATTTAAGCTATCTGAGGTTAGGAAAAGAGAAAAGAGAAAGAAAATGGGATAGTACAAAAATAAAAGATGGAAAATTTCGATTTACAGGAAAAATAACAGAAAGCAAGCATGGTTTTATAACTGTATTAAAAAAAGAAAGGACTCGTAATCTAAACAATAAAAGCATTACGCAAAGATTGTTTATAGATCCCGGCTCTGAAATAAAAATAACGATCAATAGCACAAATTTTCAAACTGCCAAAATAACAGGTGGAATTTCACAAGAAGAATATGATTCATTTAATAAAGAATATGCAAATTCTAAAGAATTTTACAGAGATTTAATCAAATTACAAAATATAGCTGATTCTTTAAATGCAGCCTATTACAAAATCAACGGTAAAACCGATGAACTGCTGGAAGTCAGACTCGACTCTATCAACTCAGAGCTTGAAAAAAAAGATCAATACTTTACCATTTTAAAGAAACATCTTTCTCGTCATCCGAATTCATATCCACTCTTATATTTACTTTCAGAGAACTATTCGGAATTTGAATATTCTGAACTCAGTTCGTACTATAAAACGCTTAGTACATCATCTAAAAAAAATGAATATGGAATACAACTTAAAAACTATATTGAAAAATTAAAATTGAATTTCCCCGGAAAGGAAGCTATAGATTTTCAAGCAACGGGTTATAATAACGAAAATGTCTCGTTAATGAATTATAAGGGGAAATATATTCTGCTGGATTTCTGGGCAAGCTGGTGCATCCCCTGTAGAAAAGGTAATCCTAAACTTATTGAAATATATAATAAGTACAAAGACAAGGGCTTTATCATTATTGGCATAGCAGATGATGAGGGAAAAAAAGCAGCCTGGAAAAAAGCAATCATCAAAGATAAGATTGGAATATGGCCGCAAATAATTGATGACAAAAATATTGGTGAAAAATACTTAATCCAATCCCTTCCTACTAAAATACTGATCAACAAAGATTTAAAAATTACACACAGATTTGATTATGATGATAACCTTGAATCTATAATTGATGAATTATTGAACAAATAAACATTCTTTTTATCACAATGCCTATTTTTATATCTGCCCAACCTGATGATCGCTATTTCATTTGGCAGCTTGAAATACAAATAAGAAATTTTCATTCTTTAGGAATAAGTAAAGATCAGATCCATATCATCGTTGGATATCATAATATAATTGGATTAAAAAAAGAATTTATTGAATTTATTGAAAACAATAAAGATTATGCCTCATTCTTTACATATCCTGACACTCGTAAATGCCCTCAATATATTTCTTCCATAAGACCTCATCTCTTGACTAAACATTGGCAAAAATATCCATGGTTAAAAAATAAAGAAATATTCTATCATGATTCGGATATTATTCTAAGTAGAATTCCAAGTATCATGCAACTTAGCGATAACATTAATTATGTTTCAGATACTCGTTCTTATTTAGACAGTTCATATATAATTGACAACTCCAACAAAAGTATTTTAAAAAAGATGGCAGCAATAGTGGGTATAGACTTCCGATTAATCTCTGATAATGATACGGATGCCGGAGGAGCACAGTATCTTTTAAAAAATATTAATTTAAAATTTTGGAAAAAAGTTTATACTGACGCTGAAAGTTTGTTCTTATTATTGGATAATTTTATTATTCATGAAAAACAAAAAAAATTATTTGATCCCAACCATAAAACAAAGGATATTAAACCGTGGTATGCAGATATGTGGGCTATTCTATGGAATTTATGGTATTTTAATATGGTTGTAAAAATTCATCCGGAAATAGATTTTTCTTTTCCTACAGATGATATAAAGTACTGGAAAAAAAATTCTATTATCCATTATTCTGGAGATCATACTGATAGGAAAGACTTCTTTTATAAGAGGGATTATACTTATTATCCTCCATGGTATGACGAAAATCTTGAAAGTATTCAGGAAGCAAACTGCAGTTATCCTATTGTAGAATTAATAAAGCAAAGAAAAAAAGAATTGGATACTTTTCGTATTGATTTAAAGAAATTCAATTTATTAATACGAAGTACAAATAACAAGATAGTAATAAATTATATTAAAAAGTACTTTAATATCAACGTTGTTTATACAGAACCATCATTTCAAATGGAAAAAGCACTTGACTTTGCTTCTGATTTAATAATTCCTGATTATTTATTACTAAAGATATATACCGCTATTGAGCTGGAAAATTATACCACAATTTGTTTTAAAAAAGTGTATAAGGTTGATGCTTTATTTACAGAAATATTTAGTAAAATGTTAGATTTTAAGCTTTTTGGTCTAAATAAAGGGAAATTCAATTTACATCATCCCATACAGATCTCCATTTTAAATATTACTACTGAAAAAGTACTTGAAATAGATGAAGAAGTATTTATACTATAATGGATTTAGCTTTTATTAATGATTCGTATTGCAATATTCTTAAGCTTTTTTTCTCTGAAAAAGAAGCAAATCAATTATGTGCCCAGAAATTATTAAATGAAGCAACAGATGAGTTATCAAATTCTATAAATCAAAATTTTAATAACATTATTAGCTATGGGTGGACTTTATCTTTCCTTAATGTTAGTAAATATATAAATATTAATACTGATCTCTATTTAGAAGATTTTGACGATCATGTTTATAAAGTAACTATGCAAGAACTTTCAGTTAAGGATTTTAATATTGACATTCTTCTAGATTTAACCAACTATTTAATAATCAGATTAAGAGACAAAAATCCAAATGAAGAATTTTACCGAAAATTCATACATGCAGAATGCATCAAACTAATTATAAATAAACTTGATTGTTATCTTGATTTATGTATATCAAATAAAAAATTAACAAAAGAGCAAATACATAATTGTAGCAGGATATTATTGAAATACAGTTATTGCCTTAATTTTATAGATATTAGAAAGACATCAGATTCATTAATTAACCATATAATTTTTTTCATCAATTACTTTAATAATAACTCAGATACGATTAACCTGTATCATGATGAAATTTCATTTATTATTTTGGCAACCATAAATAGGAAACACAAAATTCTGCTCAAAAGTCTATATGAACTCTACAAACTTTATTTTTCTCAAGAAAAAAATATTCCTTTTAAAAAGAAAAATAAATCTTGCGTTAATAATCATGACCTTATTTTCCTTTTAACTAACAGATCCACAAAATAATACTATTACTCAAGCTTATTCATTTTCTTTATTTCTTATAATAATGATGCGGAAAAGCATCTTCAGGCTTCATTCTGAAAACATTCAGCAGGATCCAGGATTTCAGGAAACCATATCCGTAAGAAAACATCTGAATATAAGTAGAAATAACCGCCATACCGGCAATGCTGATATTTTTAGTCAGCAACAAAGCATGAAACAGCACTAAAAAAGTATATAATCCATAAAAAGCAAGAATTATCCCTCTTCCCATCATAAAATACTCCAGAAAGCCCATCACATATCCCAGCAAAAATAAAGTAGGAAATGCAAAGGAAATTTTTACATAATTCGGATGTCTCTGATTAAGAATTGGTCTTGCACAGCCAAATTGGTTGACCTGCTTGGAGAACTTTCCAAAATCAACCCTACGTTTATGATATACGGCAATATCATCAAAAAAAGCTGTGGTAAAACCGTTTTCCCAAAGGGTCATGGACAGATCCGGATCCTCTCCTATTCTCATTTCTGAAAATCCACCTACTTTTTCAAAAACAGTTTTTTTCACGCCCATATTAAAACTTCTGGGCTGAAATTTCGAAACGGCTTTCTTACTTCCTCTGATTCCTCCGGTAGTAAAAACAGAAGTCATAGAATATGAAATAGCCTTCTGCATCAGATTAAATCCTTTATGCGCTTTATCTGCTCCTCCAAAAGCGTCGCAAGGAATGGCCAGGATATCTTTTTTAATATGTTCGATATAATCTTTTTCAACGATGACATCACTGTCTACAAATACCAGCCATTCATTAGTTGCTCTTGCTGCACCATAATTTCTTGTCAGTCCCGGTCCTGAGTTATCTTTTCTGAAATATTTAATATCCAGGATTCCATCAAAATTTTTAATAACAGGTTTCAGATCGATTAAAGAACCGTCATCCACGATAATCATCTCAAACTCCTTATCTGTTTGCTGAGTAAGGGAAGTCAGCAGCTCAAAAAGTTCGTCTTTTCGGTTGTAAATGGCAACGACAATGGAAATAGTAGGCTTCAAATTAAAAATTTTTCAAAATTACTTATTCGCAGGACAACCTACAAACAGTTTAACAGCTTATTCAGATAAATTAACGATAGAGAATTTTATCCGCTTTACTACATGGAGATTACAAATGATATTCTGAGCCAAGTCATTTGACATTTTAAACAAAATGAACACAAAAAATCCCTCCTAATTTTGCTATAGAAATTTAAACCAATAAAAAATGAAACCTACTATCAGTACATTACAACAACCTATTCAATCTGGATTTAATGCTTATTCAACAGCTCAGGAAGTTATTCAAGGAATCAATCTTACCGGAAAAACAGTCATTATTACCGGTGGCTATGCGGGAATTGGTCTTGAAACCACAAAAGTCCTTACTTCAGCCGGAGCCCATGTCATTATTCCCGCCAGAGATATTGAAAAAGCAGGAAAAAACCTTACAGGAATTGAAAATTTTGAACTTGAAAAAATGGATCTTATGAATCCGGCCTCTATTGATGCTTTTGCAGAAAGGTTTATATCATCAGCTAGAAGCCTGGATCTTCTCATTAATAACGCAGGAATCATGTGGGTGCCGCTTCGAAGAGACAAGAGAGGCTTTGAATCTCAGCTGGCAACCAATTACCTTGGGCAGTTTCACCTTACCTCTAAATTATGGCCAGCTCTGAAAAAAGCAAATGGAGCAAGAGTTATCAGTGTTTCCTCTTACGGGCATCAGATGGCATCTTTTAATTTTGAAGATCCTAATTTCGAAAAAAGAGATTACGATACCCTTTCCGGATACGGACAATCCAAAACAGCCTGCAATCTGTTTGCCGTAGAACTTGATGAAAGAGGAAAAGAGTTCAATATCAGAGCGTATTCTCTTCACCCAGGATCTGTATACGGAACTGATCTGGGCAGAGAAGAACCTGTTGAACTTTTTAAACAGCTTGGAACGCATGATGAAAATGGAAATATCAAACCCGAGGTGGAAGCACGATTAAAAACTATCCCACAAGGTGCTGCAACAACAATCTGGTGTGCTGTAAGCCCTCAACTGAATGAAATAGGTGGAGTTTATTGCGAAAACTGTGATATTGCTGAAATAGACGAAGGACAAATTGAGCATAGATTTGATGAACCGGCAACCATCCGAGGAGTACAAGCCTACTCTGTTGATAAAAATAATGCTGAATGCTTATGGAAACTGAGTGAAGAAATGCTGGGATTTCAGTTTGATGCTCAATAACCGTTTTTTAAATACATTTGTAATGAAAACTTTTGACAATGGACTTCCAGATACACTACCTGACACCGGATATCAAAATTTCCAGTTATGACGATAAGCTGTTCAAAACGGAAACGGTTTTTGAATATCATATGCTGGTATGGTTCATATCAGGAGAAACGAAAATTATTCAGGCAGACAAAACCTATCTGTTCAAAGCAGGAGATATTTTTCTGATTCCTAGAAATCATCTTGCCACGATTATCAATTATCCCAAAGACGGACTTCCTCATAAAGCAGTAGTGATGCACCTTACCACACAACGGCTTAAAGAATTTTACAGTTCTGTTGATGAGCAAAAGAAAAACGGGCAGAGAGAATCCACCATTCACAGTTTTAGCAGCCACCCGCTTTTAAAGAGCTTTCTTGCTTCTCTCATTCCTTATTTTGAGATAGAAGGTCCGCTTCCTGAAAATATAGCCCATTTAAAGATTACAGAAGCCATCAGTATTTTAAGGGAAATTGATCCGGATATCGATACTTTACTCGCAGATTTTGATGAGCCGGGAAAAGTGGATCTGATCAATTTTATGGAAAAAAATTATATGTTTAATATGCCATTGGAGCGATTCGGGTATCTTACGGGAAGGAGCTTATCTACATTCAACCGTGATTTCAGAAAAATTTTTCAAACAACACCACAACGCTGGCTTACCCAAAGACGTCTTGAATTGGCTTATTATCATTTATCAGAAAAAAATAAAAAACCTTCCGACGTTTTTCTGGAAGTAGGTTTTGAGGATCTTTCCCATTTTTCGCATGCCTTTAAAAAACAGTATGGTTTTGCCCCTTCTTTAGCACGATAAAACAAAATAGGTTGTACAGTGTGTACAACCTATTTTGTTTTATGATTTTAATTACTCCTAAAGCTATTTTTTCTTTAAAGTATCTAAATCTTTTGATTCTTTCTTTTGAGATATTACATTATGATTTAATGCTTTTCTTTCAGGTTTTGCCTGTGATGACCGTGACGATTTTGATCCAGAACCAAACAAATCCAGTAGATCAAAAATTACATCAAATATGTCAAAAAAATTCCAGAATATTTCTAATATCAGAAGTTATTATTTATGATCCTCCAATTTATAAACTTTCTTCGTTCCTTCATACTATTTTGTCCTATTATATAAAAAATCCCGACCTAAAGTAGATATATAATATTGCCGAAATAAAAAAAACAATTACTGAGCAGCTGAAAAGAATCAGTTTAAAAAGGGTTTTAAAATAATAAAGCTCCAAAACGTGCAAAATAAAAAATACTATAAGTGAAATACCAGTTCCTATTAAAGAAGCTATGATTAAGGTTTGTGTATAATTTTGTACAGGTAAAGTATCTTTAAAAACAATAAAAAAAGAAAATGCGGCCAATACCAAAGCTACAGCACTTACTTTCTCTGTGAAGTATTTTGATCTCTTAGATTCTTTCTTTTGAGGTTTCTCGTCATAATGCAGACTCTTTCTGTCAGCTTTTGAACGTGATGATTCCGAACCACTCTGAAACAGCCCGGATACACTAAATAGAGTGTCTAACAGATCAAAAAAATCCCCTAACAATTTTTATTGCTATTTATTATCCTCCAATTTATGTACTTTCTTCGTTCCTTCATACATTTCATACTGTAAAAATCTTGTTTCCAGCTTTCCGTTGAAAAGTTTGATCTTTCTTGAAGGACGTAGCCCTATTTTCTTCACCGCTTCCAGATCGGAAGAGATCAGCCAGGCCAGTGTATTGGGGTAATGCGTTTTGAAGGTATCTCCTATTTTCTTATAGAAATCATCATCATTAATGGAAATTCTCTCGTCATAAGGAGGGTTGAACACCATCAACAATGGGAAAAGCTCTTTTTTAGAATCAAAGAAGTTCTGTTTTTTAATCTCGATAACATCTTCCATTTCAGCTGCTTCTACGTTCATTCTTGCAGCATTCAGCATTCTTGCATCAATATCATATCCAACAATTTTCCCATCAAACTGTCTCACTCTGTTAATTCTGAATTCTTTGATTTTTGCAAACAGATCAGCATCATAGTTATTCCAGTTCTGGAATCCGAATCTTTTTCTGAAAATCTGAGCCGGAAGATCCATCGCAATCATTGCAGCTTCAATCAATAATGTTCCGGAGCCGCACATGGGATCAAGGAAATTTCCTTTTCCGTCCCAGCCTGCCAGCTGAAGCATTCCGCTCGCCAGCACTTCATTGATAGGAGCCTCGCCCTGTTCTCTTCTGTATCCTCTTTTAAACAAAGGATCTCCTGAAGAATCCATAGAAATCATCACCAATTCTCTGTCAATATGAAGATGGAATTTGATATCCGGATTTCTCGTTTCTACATTCGGGCGTCTTTTGAATTTTTCCTGAAAATAATCCACAATAGCATCCTTCATTTTTAAAGTCACAAACTGAGAATGTTTGAATGTTTCGGAATTCACCGTTGAATCAATAGAGAAAGACTGGTCAACATCCATGAAGTTTTCCCATTCAAACTTAAATAATCTGTCATAAAACTGATGTTGATTAAAAGCTTTGAATTCATGAATGGGTACCAGAATTTTCAATGCTGTTCTCGCAGAATAGTTGATTTTATAAAGAAAGCCAAGATCTCCTTCACAATTTACTGCTCTGTTTTTAATTTCAACATTTCTTCCGCCTAATTTCTTGATTTCTTCTGCCAGAATCTGCTCCAATCCGAAGAATGTCTTTATCTGTATTTTAATATTTTCTGTATCCATAAGTTTGAATTAAAAGATTTAAAGCTTTAAAAATTAAAAGATTAGCTATCCAAATTCTTACCTAATTGAATTTTTCAATCTCTTAATGTTGTAAAATACTTTGCTTTTAACCGCACAAATTTAGTTATTTTTGCATTATGGAATGGTTTGAATCTTGGTTTGATACCCCTTATTATCATTTGCTTTATAGCAACAGAGACTATACTGAAGCAGAAAACTTCATTACAAAGCTCACAGCGGACCTTCAGTTGCCGCCTCAGTCGAAAATCATAGATCTTGCCTGCGGAAAGGGAAGACACTCTGTTTTCCTTAATAAATTAGGATATGATGTTTTGGGACTTGATCTTTCAAGACAAAGTATTGAATCTGACAAGCAATATGAAAATCAAACGCTGCTTTTTGAAGTTCATGATATGAGAAACCCGATTGATGTAGATCCTATGGATGCAGTATTCAACTTATTTACAAGTTTCGGGTATTTTGATAATGAAAGTGACGATAAAAAAGTATTCCAATCTGTTTACAACGTGCTGAAGCCCGGAGGATATTTTGTACTGGATTATCTGAATGAAGAATTTGTAAGAAATACTTTAGTTCCTGAAACTACAATCACCCGTGGTGATATTGATTTTAAGATCCTGAAAAAGATTGAGGGCAGACACGTTATCAAAGACATCCGTTTTGAAGCAGACGGTAAGCCTTTTCATTTCTTTGAAAAGGTAAAGCTTCACACACTGGAAGCTATTCACAATTATGCTTCCGAATGTGGTTTTGAAAGAATAAAAATCTGGGGAGATTATCAGCTGAATGAATTTAAAAAAGAAAAATCCCCGCGTTGCATCAATTTATTTAAGAAAAAATAATGACAACAGTACTTTTACTGATTTTAAGTGTTATAACAGGAGTATTCCTTGGGAAACACTTTGGTAAAAAAGAAAAGCTGGCCAAAAATCTACTGATATTAAGTGCCGGTTTTTTGATTACGATCTGTCTCAATGAGGTCTTTCCACAGGTATACACCTCTGCAGGAAGCAGCAGTCTTGGGATATTCGTCATCGGGGGAGTTCTTCTGCAGATGATTCTGGAAGTCCTTACCAAAGGCTTTGAACATGGCCACTTCCATCA
This sequence comes from Chryseobacterium sp. CBTAP 102, assembly GCF_003201365.1. Taxonomy (NCBI): domain Bacteria; kingdom Pseudomonadati; phylum Bacteroidota; class Flavobacteriia; order Flavobacteriales; family Weeksellaceae; genus Chryseobacterium; species Chryseobacterium sp. CBTAP 102. Next base: position 130,305 of record NZ_QICX01000008.1, on the reverse strand, counting down.
TCACAGTGAACATAATATCCTTCCCGTTGCTTTAATGGTGGGATTATTCATCCATGCTTTTATTGAAGGAATTCCTCTAGCCAATGAAACACACGAGATGTCACCTTACCTTTGGGGAATTGTATTTCATAATCTTCCCATTTCATTTATTCTGGGAGCATTTTTATTTAACAGAAAAGGAGAATCCAAAAGTTCTTCATCCTATCCATCTATTCTCATTGTAGCCTTATTTGCATTGGCTTCTCCAATGGGAATGCTATTAGGTAATTATTTCAATCCCGATCTTCAGCCTTATTTTCTGGCTATCGTAGGAGGAATTTTCCTTCATATTTCATCCGTAATCATTTTTGAAAGCAATAAAAATCACAATATAGACTGGATAAAAATCGGGATGGTTATTTTGGGAGTTTCGCTTGCATTGATGATGCATGTTGTCCATCAACATCCCACTGCTCATTCTCACTAAATACAAAAAAGCTTCGAAATCCGGAGCTTTTTTATTTCCATTTTGTATTAATGGCCATGTTTTCCACGATCATTATCCTTAATCTTCACTCATAACACTTTAGACAAATAAGTTAAAATTCATTTTTTTAAAAATATTTTACATAAAAAAATAAATAAAAATTAAATGTTTACGTCATAAAATAAAATCAAACATTTTGTTTAACATTTTTTAACATATATGTAACAACCATACATTGTTTTTTGTACATTAGCCACATTACCATCACTTAAAAATGTATGAAAAGACAAAAAAGATTTACAACATCAGTCTGTTTTTTTTTGATGACCGGTTTTATAGCGGCTCAGACCACGAAGAAAACAGATTCTTTAGAAGAAAAAAAAATTGATGACATTGTAATTATCGGTTACAAAGCTCAGAAAAAATCCAGCCTTACAGCTGCTGTTTCTGTTATTTCCGACAAAAAACTCCAGGATTCCAATACCCCAAGCGTATCCGGTCTTCTGCAGGGAAAAGCTGCCGGAGTTCAGGTTTTGCCTGGCGGAGGTTCTGCAGGTTCTGTAGCTACTGTAAAAATCAGGGGTACTTCTACTATCAATGGTCCCAGTTCTGCCCTCTGGGTGGTGGATGGTGTAGTAATGCCCTATGCCCCCAACCTGGATCCTAATCAGATTGAAAGTATCAATATCTTAAAAGACGCTGCCTCTACAGCCTTGTATGGATCCAAAGCCGCCAATGGTATTGTACAGGTGTTTACCAAATCGGGAAATTCAGGAAAAGGAACATTAAGTGTTTCTCTTACTAATTCTTTTAATGTGTTTAACAACGGGCGCTTCAAACTTATGAACGGAACGCAGCTATATGATTATTTCACCTCATTAAAAGACGCACCGGAAATCCCTGAAACACTTAGAAACGATGGCTACAACTGGCTGAAAGATGGCACACAAACAGGAGCGGTACAAAGTTATACTATTGATTTCAAAGGTGGGTCAGATCATTCCAAAACCTATATTTCAGGAAATTATTATAATGAAACCGGAACAGTGAAAGGAGATGAATATAACAGGCTCTCGTTCAGAATCAATCATGAACAGACCATAAAACCGTGGCTGATACTGAAACCCAAAGTCAGCTTATCCTATACCACAGGAAAAGACACTCAGGCTTCACTGTATCAAATGTACCTTAATATGCCATGGGACAATCCCAGAGATGCCAATGGAAATCTGATCGGGGTGGATGAGGATTACACAGATTGGTATGGAAGGGACAAAAGTAATTATCTTTATGACCTTCAATGGAACTATGGTAAAAGCAACCGGCTGGATCTCATAGGAAATCTGGATGCCGAAATCAGGTTTACCGATTATCTCAAATTCATCACTACGAACAATGTTACCTACAAAAACTATGATGACATGTACTATACCGATCCCAGATCGATCAGTGGAACAAGTAATAAAGGGGAACTAACAGAAAACTACCAAAAAGATATCAGCAAATTTTTCAATCAGATGCTGAGATTTGATAAAGATTTTGGAAGTCATAACATCAATGCATTAGCTGCGTATGAATATACCGACAGATTCTATAAGGAATCAAAAGCAGGTGTTTACGGTGTAGTACCTGATACAGAAATTTTTAATACCGGAGCCACCACAGGAGAAAAACCCAAGGGAAGAAAGCTTGACCGCGCCTATAATGCTTTCCTGTTTAACGCCGAATATGTATATAACAAAAAATATTTTATCCAGGGATCTTTAAGAAGCGAATCATCTTCTGCATTCGGTGCCAGCAAAAGAAACGGCTTATTCTATGCATATAGTGTAGGATGGAATATTCATAAAGAAAAATTTTTCAAAGTAAAGCCTGTTAACGAGTGGAAATTACGAGCAAGCAGGGGACTTGTAGGAAACACCCCATATCCGGATTACGGATGGCAGGACCTATACAGACTTACAGAGAAATATAACGGACAGATAGGAGCAACATGGTACCAGCTGGGTAACTCTGAACTAACCTGGGAATCTATCTATCAGAATAATATCGGGACGGATATCAGAGCGTTTAACAACAGGCTGACTTTAAACATTGATTATTTTAGTAACAAAACGAAAAACTTACTGATGCTTGTTCCTTTATCCTCACTGACAGGTGTTGACAAACAGTACCTGAATATAGGTGATGTTAAAAACCAAGGCTGGGAGTTCAATGTAAATTATTCCATTATCCGCTCAAAAGATGTCAGCTGGGATTTGGGATTCAATATCAGCACTTATAAAAACCACGTGCTTTCAACCCGAAACAACGGTACACAGATATTGGACAACTACCAAGTAGCAATGCCCGGATATGATGTATCCTCTTTCTATATGAGAAAGTGGCTGGGGGTAAATCCGGACAATGGCGAAGGCCAGTGGGAAGTGGTCAATCCGGATGGAAGCAGAAGTGCAACTTCAAAATACAATCTGGCTACCATACAGGTAGTAGGAGCTGCCACACCGGATTATTATGGTTCTGTAAGCACCAATCTGAATGTTAAAAATTTCTATCTTGCCGCGAATCTTTATTTCTCACAGGGCGGGCAGGTATATAACTCGTACAGGGAATTGTTTGATTCAGATGGTGCCTATCCTTATTACAACCAGATGGAATTACAGAATGGATGGACAAGATGGGAAAAGCCGGGAGATATCGCAACCCATCCGACTGCTGTATATAACAATAACTCATTAACCAATAAGACTTCGTCACGTTATCTGGAAGATGCCAGCTTCGTCAAATTAAGATCCCTCAGAATAGGATATAATTTACCGGCATCCTTAACAGAAAAGATGAAAATAAAATCAGCGAATATCTATATTATGGGTGAGAATTTGTTTACCATCACCAAATTCTCCGGTGTGGATCCGGAAATTGGTAATGCAGATGATCAAAACAGCTATTCCGGCAATGCAGGAGCCATATATCCTATCCCAAGAAGATTTTCCTTAGGCTTAAACTTTTCTTTTTAAAAAATAATTATGAAAAAAATACTTATTCCCCTTCTCATAGTAGCATTGACGGCATGTAATATAGACCGCTCACCATATGATTCAAAAGAATCTGATGTTATCCTGGCGGATGCAACAGGACTGAAGACCATCACATTAGGAAATTATGCATTGCTTAAAGGTGATGCCGACGGCGGTGGCTTTTACAACAACCTCTATAGAATCAGTGAATATGGAGGTGATAATATTGATATCAGCGGAACCACCAGTGATTCATTCTTTTATTATTACAACTATAAAAGTATTAAAAACAATGACCGTACCAATATCATCTGGAACTCAGGGTATAAAGCTATCATTGGCTGCAACAGAGTTATTTCAAAGACCACTGAGGGAAAAGATGCACAAACGGATCACCTCATAGGCGAAAACTATTTCCTGAGAGCCTATGTATACTTTTCTATGGTCAATGTATTCGGAAGACCTTATAATCAGGGGACAGGCAATGCCGGAATACCTCTAAAATTATCTGATGACGTCAACGACTTGCCTGCCAGAGCCACCGTGGGAGAAATATACAATCAGGTAATAAGCGACCTTCTGAAGGCTGAGAAACTCATGACAGTTGATAAAGCCAATATCTATGGATCAAAAGAAACAGCACAGGCTTTACTTTCCAGGGTCTATCTTTACATGGAAAATAATGATAAAGCGATAGAATATGCAGATAAAGTTATCAATTCCGGGAGATACGCACTTCTGTCTAAAGCTGAACTGCCTTCTTATGCTACCAAAACACCAGAAAACAATAAAGAAACCATTTTTGCATTTAAATATAATAAAGATGGTGACTACAGCAATGGCTGGTACACTATAGGCTCTATGTATGCCACCATACAGAATGTAGGCTGGGGTGAAATGTACGCTTCTTCCACTTATCTGGATCTTATCAATCAGAATCCTGAGGATGCAAGGCTGAAGTTTATTTCTCCAAAATACAGCAGTCCGGCAGTTCCTGTAGCATACTGGGTACAAAAAGGAACCAGCTCATCAGGTTCCGCAACCTACAGCTATCAATTCCAAAATACTTTCCAGCAGAACGGAAATACTTATTTCACGATGAATAATATCAATTACCTGGTACAATCTGAGGCAGCGCCCAATAAAACAAACTATTATTTCGTTAACGCAGCCGGTGAAAAAACTTATGTATATCTGGATAATGACATGGATAAAAGAAACGGCTATCCTAAATTTTATGTTTTAAAATGTTCATTACAGGAAGGTGTTCCGCAATTGTGGTCTCCGGTTATTATAAGACTGGCCGAAATATATCTGAACAGAGCCGAAGCCTATGCGAAAAAAGGAAATATAGCTTCTGCACTTGCAGATGTAAATACCATCAGAACAAGAGCCGGAATACCTGTATATAATTCAGTTCCTGCAGGACAGACCATTCTGGACGCTGTTCTACAGGAAAGAAGGCTGGAAATGGCTTTTGAAGGACATAGAAGATACGATGTCTTCAGAAACAAACTGGATCTCGACAGACAATATCCAGGCACTCATTTAAGCGGAAATAACGCCTTTTATACGGTACCTTATACCCATAACAGAGTGGTAGAATATATTCCTGAACAGCAAATCCAGATCCAGCCAAATCTTGTGCAAAATCCGGATTAAAAAATGGATATACATATATTTTTATTGTATATGAACATGAGACAAAATCAACAAAGAACAGGCTGTCCAAAATTTTAGGACAGCCTGTTTGTATATTTGATATTTTTTAAAGCATCAGACTAGAATTTCCATCCTAAAGTAAGGAAGAAATTATTTCTGTTGTTTTTCACATTACTTACAGCATAATCCGGACTTTCAATAATTTTACTCGAAGAATAATATGATGAATCAAAATTATCTCCCATATATCCTCTCATAAAAGGATTTACATATTTGGAAGAGATATTCTGATAAGATGCATCGATATAGAATGATTTGAAATCATATCCAATACCGAAAGAAAGTGTATTTCTGTCACTTAGCATAAGATTGTCGTAAGACTCATCTCCCACAGTGCCTGCATCATTAAATCTACTGATTGTAAGGGCATCAAAAGGACTTGATTGGTAAGAGTATCCTCCTCTCAATCTGAACTGCTGTACTCTGTACTCAGCTCCCACTCTTACTTCTGAAAGATTCTTGTAGTTTTCTTTGAAGAAATCATTCAACTCTCTTTCTGCTCCTCCATATACTTTATAATCAGGTTTTGTAAGTCCAAGGGTATAATCAACATTCAATGAGAAGTTTTTACTTGCTACGAAGGCAGCACTCACCGTTGCTTTAAGCGGTGAAGTAAACTTTCTGTTCTCAGCTCCTATATCATCTCCGTAAACAGCATCATTATAGAAATAATAATTTCTGTCTATCGTCCAGAATGTAGGCGTTTCAAGAGAAGCTCCCACTCTGAAATTAGGACTTAATTTTCCGATTACCCCTAATGAAGCTGAAAAACCTGATGATCTTTCTGAATATGGAGTATCCTGCTTACTGAATGCTTCTGTAGAACCATTGGCAATGTTTCGGTACAATAAAGTATCATACTGATCCAATGAAGCATTGAAAAAATTGAAACCTGCTCCTAAATATAAATTATGATTATAGTTCGCTCCAACCCCAAAACTCATCTTTGACAAGTTACCATATCTTTCATACATATGCCCCGCTAATGCAGCATCTTTGGTAATATCATCCTTGTCAAAAGCATAAACAATATTATTATTTCCCGGAGACTGGATTACATTATCCAGTGTCTGGTTAGAAAAATTAATACCAATATTGATAAACTTCCATCCGGTTTCTGTCATCAAAGGAAAAGCAATTACACCTCCTGCATTCCCAAGGTCTCCTCTGGTTTTGCTATAATCTATTGTAGATCCTCCTAAAGTACTTTTGTTTTTATTTCCTAAAATAGATAAAGTTCCTGAAACCTCACCTGAAATAGCTACTCCTAAACCTGCCGGGTTCGTAAGCAAAGAGTTTGCATCACCACCCAGCGCACCATTAGCTCCAGCCATCGCATTAAACTTAGCTGATCCCACCATAGGAGTACTTGAATAAACCTCTACCGTATTTCTTATGACAGAAACATCCTGAGCCTGCGCATAAAATGCAGCAGAAATGCTCATTAATACTAAAGATTTTTTTAACATTATTTTTTAATAGTTTATTAATTTAAGAAATTATCTGAAGCCACCTCTGCCTCCGCCGCCGGATCTCATTCCGCCGCCTGAAGAACCACCTCTGAAGCCGCCGCCACCGGAGTTGAAGCCGCCACTAGATCTGAAACCTCCTGAATCATTAGATCTGAAGCCTCCGTTATTATTATTGTTATATCTTGGCTGTGGCTGCTGATAATTGTAATTAGGTCTTGTTTGTGGCGCAAAGTTACGGAATCCGCCGTTAGATTGTGTATTTCTGAAACCTCCTGAATTACCGTTTCTAAAGCCTCCTGAATTGCTGTTTCTGAATCCGCCGTTACTGTTTCTGAAACCACCATTTGAATTAGAATCTCTGAAACCACCGTTATTATTAGTGTTTCTGAAGCCTCCATTATTATTTCTGAAACCTGAGTTAGCAGTATTAGTCCTGTAAACTGCATTGGCTACGCCTGTATTCTGGAATCCGCCTCCGCTGATACCGCTTCTTCTGTAAACAGGTCTGTTGTAGTAGCCACCACCCCAGTAACCTCCTCCGTATCCCCAATATGGGTTTCCGTAGTATCCGCCCCAGAATGGATCATAATATCCTCCATAACCATATCCCCAGTATGGGCTTCCCCATCCGTAAGAGCCTCCCCAGCCCCATCCGAATGATCCGCCCCAACCCCAGGACATGCTTGCACCCCAGCCCCAGCCACGGTTCATACCCCAACCCCAATATGGGCTGTAACCACCATACCATCCCCAAGGAGAACCCCATCCCCATGAGTTATCATAGTAGTTCGTCTGAGAACCTGCATAAAGTCCCCAATCTGAGTCTGTAGCATTGGTATTCCAGTTTGTATTGGTACCACTCCAGTCGTTATATCTGTTTTCCTGCTCTCTGGAATTCGTTTGTGCATTCTGAATTACATTGGAATCCTGATAGTAGTCATAATATTCTCCTACTCTGTTTCCGCTATCATTAATGATAACTCCTTCAGGTAGCGTATCCTTATTGGGGTCGTAATACACCCCGTCTGTCTCGCTATACCCTCCCATCTGAGCACCACAAGACACAAGCAATAATCCGCCTGATATGGCTAATATCCCTTTGGATCTTAGCAGACCAAGCAAATTTTTATGTATATTTCTTTTCATGATAACGTAAAAATTTTTAATTTAAATTATATTTGCAATCTGTACCAAAAATGTACCAAAATACTGGTAAAAAAATCTATCAAAAATAGATTTTTATTTTTAGATAACAATAATGTACAAAAGTTAAAAAAATTTAAAAAAATAATGGCAAAATTAACCTCAAGAAGCGAAGATTACAGCAAATGGTATAATGAGCTGGTTGTAAAAGCTGATTTAGCTGAAAACTCAGGCGTGCGTGGATGTATGGTGATCAAACCGTATGGCTATGCAATCTGGGAAAAAATGCGTGATGAAATGGATAAAAAGTTCAAAGAAACAGGTCACGTTAACGCATACTTCCCGCTTTTTGTGCCCAAAAGCTTGTTTGAGGCTGAGGAAAAAAATGCAGAAGGTTTTGCAAAAGAATGTGCTGTTGTTACCCACTACAGGTTAAAAACCGATCCGGACAATCCATCCAAACTGATTGTTGATCCGGATGCGAAACTGGAAGAAGAACTTATTGTTCGCCCTACTTCAGAAGCAATTATCTGGAATACCTATAAAAACTGGATTCAGTCTTACAGAGACTTACCGATACTAATCAACCAATGGGCGAATGTAGTTCGTTGGGAAATGAGAACACGCCTTTTCCTGAGAACTGCAGAATTCTTATGGCAGGAAGGACACACTGCTCACGCTACAAAAGATGAAGCAATTGAAGAAGCAGAAAAGATGAATAAAGTATATGCAGATTTTGCAGAAAACTTTATGGCTATTCCTGTGATTCAAGGGTTGAAAACTCCTTCTGAAAGATTTGCAGGAGCTGATGAAACTTATTGTATTGAAGCATTAATGCAGGACGGAAAAGCTTTACAGGCCGGAACATCTCACTTCTTAGGTCAGAATTTTGCAAAAGCATTTGACGTAAAATTCACCAACAAAGAAGGGAAAATAGAACATGCATGGGCTACATCATGGGGAACTTCTACCCGTCTGATGGGTGCTTTAATTATGACGCACTCTGATGATTTCGGATTGGTATTGCCTCCTACCCTTGCCCCAATTCAGGTGGTGATTGTTCCTATCTTTAAAGGAGAAGAGCAACTGGAACAAATCAGTGAAGTGGCTTTAGATATTCAGGCTAAACTGAGAGCAAAAGGAATTTCAGTGAAGTTTGACAATGATACCCAGAACAAACCAGGATGGAAATTTGCAGAATATGAATTGAAAGGAGTTCCTGTAAGAATCGCAATGGGACCAAGAGACCTTGAAAATAAATCTGTAGAAATTGCGAGAAGAGACAACCTGACTAAAGAAGTTCGTTCTATTGAAGGAATTGATTCTTATATCGAAGATCTATTGAAAACGATTCAGCAGGATATTTATAACAAAGCATTTGAATTCAGAAAAAATAATATCACGAAAGTGGATACTTATGAAGAATTCAAAAAAGTTCTGGAAGAGAAAGGTGGCTTCATCTATGCTCACTGGGATGGTACTGCTGAAGAAGAGGAGCAAATCAAGGATGAAACAAAGGCAACCATCAGATGTATTCCTTTAGATGATGACATAGAAGAAGGAATTTCATTGATCTCAGGAAAACCATCTAAGAGACGTGTATTATTTGCAAAAGCTTATTAAACTTTTTAATGATTTAGAAAAAAATCGTTAATTTTTAAAGAAATATTCAAAAAAAAATGACATTTGGACAGATTTTTGTTTAAATTTATATCAACATTAATCAAAAAAATTTATTTATTATGTCTTTAAATGTCATTGATTTAATTAAAGGACAATTAGGTCCCGCTTTGGTTTCACAGGCTGCATCCCAGTTTGGAGAAAGTGAATCCGGTATTTCTAAAGCAATTGGCGGATTATTACCTGCTGTAGTAGGTGGATTAGCCAATAACGCAGATAAGCCTGGCGTTGTGGATGCTATTACACAAGCCTCTTCAAGTGGAATTTTAGGAAATTTATTAGGCAGCTCGTCTAGCAATCCTATTATTTCAAACTTGTTATCTTCCATTTTTGGGGATAAAGTAAGTGCATTAGTCAATTCCATTGCCAGTTTTTCAGGAGTCAGCAATACGTCTGCTGGTTCTTTGTTAAACCTGGTAACTGGGGCTACAGTAGGTACTGTTGGAAAATATGCCGCAGACAATAATTTGGGTGCTTCAGGTATTTCCAGCTTACTGAATGATCAGAAAGGCATTATTTCTTCTTTATTGCCGGCAGGTCTTTCTTTGGCTTCCTTCGGATTAGGAGCTGAAAATTGGTTTGGTCAGGCAAAAGAAACAGTTGCTTCAGTAACTTCTACTGCTAAAGATAACATCGCTGAAGGTGTTGCTACTGCAAGAGAAAATGTTTCAGAAGGAGCCAGAGAAGTAAGAGAAAGATTTGAAAATAATAACAATAATAATCAAGGCGGAGGTTCAATCTGGAAATGGTTGCTTCCGCTTTTATTATTGATTGCTGCTGCTTATTTCTTATGGAAACAGTGCGAGAAAAAGCAGACTACTACAACCACTACCACTACATCTGACTCAGCAGCAATGGGTTCAACTGCAGATACAGCTGCTACAACAGGAACAACAACCCCTGCTCCTGCAACAGCTAAAACAGATGAAGATATTGAGCTTAATGGGGTAATGTTAAAAGGTTACAAAGGAGGAATGGAAGATCAGATGATTACCTTCCTGAAATCCGGTGGTTACAAAAATGCTGCTGATGATTCTGCATTGAAAGATAAGTGGTACGATTTCGATCACGTAAATTTCAAAATGGGAAGTTCTACTGAGCTTGAAGCAGGTTCACAAGGACAATTGGATAACTTAGTGGCTATCCTTAAAGCTTTCCCTGAAGCAAAAATCAAAGTTGGAGGTTACACTGATAAAACAGGAAACGAAGCTTCTAACGTAAAATTATCAAAAGCAAGAGCTGAATTTATCAAAGCTGCTTTAGCTAAAGCTGGCGTTGGCGCACAGGTAATTGCTGCTGACGGTTACGGAAGTCAATTTGCTAAAGTAGATGCAAAAGCTTCCGACGCTGAAAGAGCTGCTGACAGAAAAATGTCTATCAGATTTGCGAAATAATTTTTAGACTTAATAAAAATAAGATCCCGGGAATGAATTTCCGGGATTTTTTTGTGTCATGATTTTTCTGTTTACATTTATTTAATTAAATTTGTTAGTCATTCCTAACATTTATGAGTTTCAATATAAAAAGCGCCTGGCGAAAAGATAAAACAAACCATTCCTTATCAGAGGTTTATTCATCAATCAAAGTACCTAAAAATGCAACTTTCTGGAGAAAATATCTTGCCTTTGCAGGACCAGGTCTGATGATTGCCGTAGGATATATGGATCCGGGAAACTGGGCAACAGATATTGCCGGAGGAGCTCAATTCGGGTATACACTCCTTTCAGTTATCCTTATTTCCAATATTTTTGCAATGGTTTTACAACACTTATCTGTGAAACTGGGAGTGGTTGCAGAAAGAGACCTTGCGCAAGCCTGTAGAGATCACTTCAGTCCTACCACTAATTTTATTCTCTGGATATTCTGTGAAATCGCGATTGCCGCCTGTGACCTCGCTGAAGTCATCGGATCAGCCATTGCACTTAATCTATTATTCCATATCCCGTTGACGTGGGGCATTGTCATAACCACAGTAGATGTTCTGATTATCCTTTTACTTCAGGCTAAAGGTTTCCGATGGATTGAGAGTATTGTAGGTGGCCTTATATTTATCATTCTGGCTTGTTTCGTGTATGAAATTGTCATTTCTCAACCTGCTTTTAATGAAATTCTTGGAGGTTTGGTTCCTCAAAAAGAAATTATTCAGAATCCTGCTATGCTTTACATTGCAATCGGGATCCTGGGGGCTACCGTAATGCCGCACAACCTATATCTGCATAGCAGTATAGTACAGACCAGAGATTATACCCGTGATACCCAAGGAAAAAAAGAAGCCATAAAATTTGCCACCATAGACAGTACCGTTTCATTAATGCTGGCATTCTTCATCAATGCTGCAATCCTTATTCTGGCTGCTGCTACATTCCATACAACAGGAAACGAACATGTTGCAGACATTCATGATGCTTATAAAATGCTGACACCTATTTTAGGAGCTTCCATGGCAAGTATTGCGTTTGCTATTGCTTTATTGGCATCCGGACAAAACTCTACGCTGACAGGAACTCTTGCCGGGCAGATCGTAATGGAAGGATTCCTGAACATCAGATTAAAACCATGGCTGAGAAGATTAATTACCAGACTTATTGCTGTAATCCCGGCACTTATTGTCGCTATTCTTTATGGCGAACAGGGAACCACTGAATTATTAGTTTTAAGCCAGGTAATTCTATCCATGCAGCTGAGTTTTGCTGTTGTTCCGCTGGTAATGTTTACGAATGATAAAGCCAAAATGGGTGATTTTGTCAACAAGCCGTTCCTGAAAATCTGTGTATGGATTATTTCCATCATTATCATTGTTTTAAATCTGTATCTGTTGTATCAGACATTTACGGGAGAATAAAAAATACAACTATAGTTTTTTAAATGGACTATTGGACATTATTAAATGAATGGTGAATAGTCAATTTTTTTGCTTCGCAAAGTCAATGTTTAAAATTACACACCTACAAATTCGCAAGCGAGGCGGATTGACATCTTCATCATAGATAAGTGAATGGTCAATGGGCAATCTTTGCTTCGCAAAATCAATTATTAATCTACCCTACAACAAATTCGCAAGTGAAGCGGAATGATTTATTCACTATTCATAGCTATTTATTTTTCTGCCTTAATGTCCAGATTTTGGATTTGGCAGGCTCTTTGTCAAACAATCAGTAAATAAATATTGAATTATGGAAAACCAGGATATTAACGAAGAAAGCATCAATAATCAGGAAGAAAACAATGTTCAGAATGACGCATCGTCTCAAGACAATGTGACAGTTGCTCCTTCTCCAGAGGAACTTTTGGCAGAAGAAAAAGACCGTTACATCAGATTGTATGCTGAATTCGAAAATTATAAAAAAAGAACGAGCAAAGAGAAGATGGAATTCTTCCAGTATGCCAACCAGGAAATGATGGTTTCAATGTTAGGAGTTTTGGATGATTTTGAAAGAGCTTTAAAAGAAATCGCTAAAAACGGAAATCCAGCTGACCTGCAAGGTGTAGAGCTTATCTATCAGAAATTCAAGAATAAACTTACCGAAAAAGGCTTACAAACAATGGAAGTAAAGGCTGGTGACAGCTTTAATGTTGATTTCCATGAAGCGATTACTCAGATCCCTGCTCCAACGGAAGATTTGAAAGGAAAAATCGTAGACGTTATTGAAACAGGATACACTTTGAATGATAAGGTAATCCGTTTTGCAAAAGTAGTAACAGGAAATTAAAATTCATAAATGATAAATGATGAGTGATAATTGAATGTTTCACTTATTAGCTTTAGAATATCTTTTATCATTTATCAACAATCAATTATAAAATTGTCATGTCAAAAAGAGATTATTACGAGGTTCTTGAGATCAGCAAATCTGCATCTGCCGACGAAATAAAGAAAGCATACCGTAAAATGGCCATCAAATTTCACCCGGATAAAAACCCAGGGGATAAAGAGGCTGAAGAAAAATTTAAAGAAGCAGCTGAGGCTTATGAAGTTCTGAGCGACGATCAGAAACGTGCCAGATACGACCAGTTCGGACATGCCGGAATGGGAGGAAATGGTGGTTTCGGAGGCGGTGGCTTCGGAGGCGGAATGAACATGGAAGATATTTTCAGCCAGTTTGGAGATATTTTCGGTGGTGGTTTCGGAGGATTCGGCGGCGGTGGTGGTGGCCGTCAGCAGGTGAAAGGTTCTAATTTAAGAATCAGAATCAAGCTGAACCTTGAGGAAATGGTAAATGGTACTCAGAAAACCATAAAAGTTAAAAAAATGAAGATGGCAGAAGGTGCCACTTCAAAAACATGTCCTACCTGTAACGGTTCCGGTGTTCAGTTAAAAGTAATGAATACCATGTTTGGTCAGATGCAGACCCAAACTACCTGTGGTACCTGTCAGGGAATTGGAAAAGTTGCTGACAAAATTCCGGCAGGAGCTAATGCACAAGGCCTTATTAAAGACGAAGAGGAAATTGCCATCAATATTCCGGCAGGAGCAAGAGACGGTATCCAGCTTAATGTGAGAGGAAAAGGAAATGATGCTCCGTTTGGTGGAATTCCGGGAGATTTATTGGTGATCATTGAAGAGGAAGTAGACCAAACGATCAAGAGAGAAGGTGATAATCTTCATCAGGAGCTGTATGTTTCATTTGCTGAAGCTGCTTTAGGAACGAAAAAAGAAATTCCTACCGTAGGCGGAAAAGTAAAAATTACCGTTGATCCGGGAACTCAATCCGGAAAAATCTTAAGATTGGCAGGAAAAGGACTTCCAAGCATCGACAGTTATGGTAAGGGAGACATGTTCATCCACATCAATGTATGGACACCACAGAAACTTACTAAAGACCAGAAAGAGTTCTTTGAAAAGCAGATGTCCAGCGGAGAAATGGTTGCAGAACCATCCGGAAAGGAAAAAACTTTTTTTGATAAAGTAAAAGATTTATTCAATTAATATAAAAAAAGAGGCTGTCTCAAAAGTGTCATTCTGAACGAAATGAAATGTAGTGAAGAATCTCATATGTTTGGTTATCAATAAGATTCTTCCTTCGTCAGAATGACAAAAGCCAGATTGTTTGACTTTTGAGACAGCCTCTTTTTTCCTTTGAAGAAAGCTCCACTTTTGTGGCAATGAAAGTAAATAATGGCGACTTTGTCACTGAAAAAGCCTTATAAACAAACGTATGCTTAAAGGAAATGAATTGATTTGATTTCAACTTTTTGGCCTTTCCTTTTAGTAACAACAGCTTCGACAGGCTCAGCCTGACAATGCTTATAAATTCCGGTTGGTATTCGGGTTATCCCCTGAGCCTGTTGAAGAGCTATCATGTTAATTATTAATCTCGAGTATTAATTAAAGGATAAGCCCATCAACTTTAATTGATTTAACAAAAGATATTGAATGAATTCTTTACGTTAAACAAAATTTCATAGATATTAATTATAGCCAATATCAAGCGCTGAAATATCGAATAAACCTGTAAAAAAGTCCTGTACTCTCTCGAATACAGGACTTTTTTGGTTATTTAATTCTAATTCTGTTTATTTTTTGGTGGCTAAAGAATAGATTCCTTTTCCTAAAGTAAAAACGGCAACTGCTGCCAACCCACCAACAACACCAAGGGTAAGCTCTTTCAAAACATCCGGCCAAGTTGGAAGTATACCATGGAAAAATTCAATCCTATGTAGAAAAATTCCACCAGCAACCATTATTAAAGCAATTGTTCCTACTACTGCTAATATTTTAATAACAATAGGTAAAGCCTTCACTAATACATGTCCAAGCCTCCCGAAAAAACCTTTATCGTTACTTTTCTTTATTAATTTAAACCCTGCATCATCCATTCTTACAATCAAAGCTACAATTCCATAGACTCCAACAGTAGCGATAAATGCAACCAGGCTCGTTACTAAAATCTGCGTAATGAAAGGATGACTTTCTTCCAATACGGTTCCTAAAGCAATAATAACGATCTCTATTGATAAAATAAAGTCAGTTGTAATTGCAGATTTCACTTTCTCTTTTTCAATTTCTTCAGAACTCTTTTGGTCTTCTTCAATTTCCTCTATAACTTCATGACCTTTTTTTTCACGGTGAAAAAGAAATTCTATGACTTTCTCAACGCCTTCAAAAGCCAGATAGAATCCTCCAAGGATCAAGACATAATTAATAGCCGGAGCATACAACCAATTGAGTAAAAAAACGATAGGCAGAATGATCAGTTTGTTGATAAAAGAACCTTTTGTAATTGCCCATAAAACCGGAATTTCCCTGGAAGAAAGAAAGCCAGTGGCTTTTTCTGCATTTACAGCCAGGTCGTCTCCTAAAATTCCTGCTGTCTTTTGTGTAGCGATCTTACTGGTAACTGCTACATCATCCATCAATGCTGCAATATCATCCAAAATAGCAAAAAAGCCTGATGCCATATTTTAATAATTTTTTAATCTTTGTTAAGTTCAGCAAAAATAATTATTTAATTCCGTTTTTGTATTCTCAATATGACAATAATTTTGAAAATTATAAGAATCATTAAACGGATCTTCACTTTTAATATTTTATATCTTTGTTGAAAACCTATTCAATGGTTTAAAACTGGGAAGACCAATTACAAAGCATATGGCTAAAACCTGGAACAATAAACAATGAAGCGTTTATTCAGCAAATTAAAGATCATGTAGAGTTACTTACCGGTAACAATTCCCAGACTATTGCTGATTTTGAAAGTCTATTTCACCGGATATGAAAAAGAAGAGCAAGAATCCAGCTGGTAATCACCCTAAGAAATAATGGAAAAACAGAAGAAAGCATTCATATTTTAAGGGAAGAAAAACCCCATTATTCTGATGAACTTAACGATGCGGTAGATTCTTTTTTAGCCCTGTCACTTTCTTCAGCAGGAAAATACGGGGAAGCATTATCATTAAGCTTAAAAGCAATATACCGCCATTTGTCCAGATACAACTGATCTGTCTACAATTATGCCAATGATCTGTATAAGGAATTGTAATAATATTTTTTTATTTTTACTCTATGAAAAAGCTCGTTCTCCGGTATCATTTTTTCGCTATAGGATGTGTTGGCTTCGTGCTGCAGTCCTGTAATACAAAGTTCAGGGTTTGGGTAGGTACCGGAGGCCAGCAGAAGATTTACAATCTGAAATATGGTGAACATAAGAGGCAAAAAATGGATGTCTTTCTTCCCAAAGATTATGATGAAAATTCTCCTGTTGTGCTGATTGTACATGGCGGAGCCTGGACTTTAGGCAGAAAAGAACATATGATTCAGGTTCAGAAAATGCTTTTTGAAAACAGAATTCCCAGTATCAATATGAATTACAGACTGGTTTCTGCAAAGGAGAAAATCACTTATAAACAACAGCTTGATGATATTGCACTGGCTATTGAAAAATTCAACTCCTTAGCAGAAAAAGCCGAGCTTCAGCCTAACAATTACATTCTTCTGGGAGAAAGTGCCGGCGGACACCTTGCCTTACTTTACGGATACCAGCATCCTGAACAGATCAAAAAAATTATCTCTTTAAGCGGACCAACAGATTTTTACAGCTCAGAATATCTTAAATCGTTTTATTCTAAATATACTTCTCCCACTTTTCAAAAAGTAGTGGGAACTAAGTTTGACCGGAACAATGTTTCTGAAGCCTTTAAAGAAGCCAGCCCTATTGCCAATATTACCAATGTTCCTACCTTGCTGTTTCAGGGAAACAATGATATACTGGTCAACCAGCATCAGGGAATCGCCATGGATTCGGCACTTACGAATATGAATATTCCTCACAAATTCATTTTCATGAAAGGAGCCGGGCATGCACCCAGATTTTTCAGTAAAAGAAAAAGAGACAGCATTATCTACCCGAATATTCTGGAATGGGTCAGAAAATAGAAGTTTATAACTTTTTCTATTAAACGCTAAGGATAAATAATCCACTGTTTTATCTTCAAGGAGGCAAAGAGAAGTGACTTTGTCACTGATGAAGCTGATAAATATACATTTGCTCAGAAAGAATCAATTACAGTAATTCCCAACTTTGCTTTCTTACAATAATACTCTATCAAAATTAATCTTTGTGTTAAGAAAAAGCTTATCTATCCATAAGCAAAAAAAAAGCCATCTCATTATTGAGACAGCTGCATATTTTTTGATTGGATTCTTTCTTATTCAGAATCATTGTTTTCATATTTTGAGAAATCATCCTTTTTCCCGAAAACAAACTTAATAATCACAGGAAGTGTAGTTACCAAAACAATAACAATAATGATATATTCCAGTTTTTCTTTCAGATTGATACCAAACTGCTCCATAAAAAGCTTGTCCAGATAATGTCCTGCAAAGATCAGAATGAATGACCACAATACAGCACCAATAATATTATCTCTTAAAAACTCTTTTTTATCCATTTTTACAATACCTGCTACAATGGGAGTAAAAGTTCTTACAACCGGTAAAAATCTTGCCATAATAACAGCTAATGCTCCATGTTTTTCAAAGAAATCGTGTGCCTGATAAAGATATTTTTTTTTGAAAAGCATTGAATCCGGTCTTTTATACAAAGCTGGGCCTGCTTTTCTTCCGAAATAGTAGCCTACTTCATTTCCAACAATAGCAGCAAGAGCTACTCCGGAAGCCAGTAAGGTGGTATCTAAGAAATCGCTCCCTGTAGAGCCAAAAGTCTCTTTGATGATTTCAACGGCATAAATTCCCGAAACGAACAGTAGTGAATCCCCAGGTAGAAAAAATCCTACAAAAAGGCCTGTTTCAGCAAAAACAATAAACAAAATCAGCCAAAACCCTCCCATTTTTATATAAAACTCCGGGTTTAATAAATCCTTCCAGCTATTGAAATCTTCCATAAATATCGATGAACAACAAAAGTAAGCCTAAAATGTCTGAAACAAAAATTAATTATAAGATTTTAACTAAAATTCAAACATGATTTTTATAAGTCGGGATCATCATCGGAAACTGCCGTTCCGTCGGCCATTAAGAATGCTTTAAGGAAAGGAGTGATATTACCGTTCATTACCGCATCCACATCTGAGGTTTCATGACCTGAGCGCACATCTTTTACCAATTTATATGGATGCATAACGTAATTTCTGATCTGGCTTCCCCATTCGATCTTCATTTTGTTGGCTTCAATCTCGTTTCTGGCTTTCATACGTTCTTCCAGTTCCATTTCGTAAAGTCTTGAACGAAGAAGCTGCATTGCCTTTTCTTTGTTCTGAAGCTGAGAACGGGATTCTGAGTTTTCAATGATAATTCCTGTTGGTGCGTGACGAAGACGTACAGCAGTTTCTACCTTGTTTACGTTCTGTCCTCCTGCTCCGGAAGATCTCATTGTTTCGAAACTGATATCAGCAGGATTGATATTAATTTCAATGGTATCATCTACTAAAGGATAGACATATACTGAAACAAAACTGGTATGACGTTTTGCATTACTGTCAAAAGGCGAAATTCTAACCAGTCTGTGTACTCCGTTTTCACCTCTTAAATATCCAAAAGCAAATTCGCCTTCAATTTCCAAGGTAACAGTCTTCACTCCGGCTACATCACCTTCCTGAAAGTTCAGTTCACGGATTTTATAGCCTTGCTTATCTGCCCACATGGTATACATTCTCATCAGCATGGATGCCCAGTCGCAACTTTCCGTTCCTCCTGCTCCTGCTGTGATCTGCAGTACTGCAGAAAGTTCATCTCCTTCATTGGAAAGCATATTTTTAAATTCCAGGTCTTCAATTTTCTCCACCAATTGCGGAAATGTTTCGTCCAGTTCTTTTTCAGAATCCGGATCTTCTTTAGCAAAATCAGCCAAGACCTGAAGGTCTTCAAACTGTGTCTGAATTTCATCATAGCTTTCTACCCATTTTTTCTTGGAACGAAGCTGTTTTAAAAATGCTTCAGCCGTTTTTGGATTATCCCAAAATTCGGGTGCCGCAGTTTTTTCATCATCATTGGCTATTTCAATCTTCTTTTTTTCAATCTGAAGGTATCTGTGTAAGTCTTCAATTCTGGATTGAACTTCTTTTATCTGGTCGTTGCTTATCACGAATGTTTCTTTTTTGCAAAAATAAGGAATTCTTTTAGAGTGGAGCGTTCTGAGTTTAAAGTTCCAGGTTTTAAGTTTTGGGTTTGAGGTGCGGGTTTGTGAGTTTGAGAGTAAGAGGGTTTTAGGGCTAGAGTGTGTATTTAACTTCCATTCTCCAACTTCCGGCTTCCAGCCTATAATTTCTAAAATCATATATCAAATCATCTCTGCTATCATTTCTCCAATCTTCGGAGCTAAGGCGACTCCCATTCCAGAAAGCCTTACGGCACAAAACTGTTTCTCCGAAACTTGTTTTACAATAGGTGACTTTTCTTCACCCATAGCCATTATTCCTGACCAGCGAAGGGCAATGGTAAAATCATTATCAGGAAGGATCACTTCTTTTAAAAAGTTTTCCAGATGGTGCTGCAGAAATTCTGTGGTTTCAAATGCGGTTGTTTCTTCTTTTTTAAAATCCTGATTTCTTCCACCGCCCAGCAATATTCTGTTTCCTACATTTCTGAAATAATAATAGCCTTCGTCATAATGAAACGTTCCTTTAAGTTTTAAACCATCTATAGGCTCAGTGAGAAGAATTTGTCCACGGGCCGGAATAATATTTTCATTTTCCAGAAACTTTGATGTGAACGCATTGGTACAATAGATAAGCTGATCTGCTTTTACAGAAAGGCCGGCGGAAAGATGAACCTCAACGTTGTCTGCTTCTTCAATATGCTGAACTTCCGTTCCAAATAAAAATTCGATTTTCAGTTCATGACACTTTTCTAAAAGCTTTTGTAATAACTTTCCTGAATGCAGACTTCCTTCACAGGGATTTTCAATCAGGAATGCAGATTTTCCAAGTCCGAATTCCTGTATTTTGTTCTGTTTCAGAGTATAGGTCTGATTCAGACCAGTTATTGTTTTCAGTTTTTCATTGGCAGCATCCATCTGGGCTAAAAGCTCTTCATGGTTTACAATTTCATAGCCACCGTTAAGTTCAAAATCAATTTCATTCTTTTTAAAATACTGCTGAATTTTCTGAAGTCCCTCAAATCTCATGGTAACGAGCTCCAATGTTTTTTCCCAACCCATTTTCTGCGAATCGGCAATGACTTCTGTAAAACTTCCAAAGCACGCAAACCCGGCATTTCTTGTGGAAGCCCCCAATGGAATGGCGTTCCGTTCAATAATCAAAACGGATTTTTCAGGATATTTTTCTTTGATGGATATGGCAGTCCACAGCCCGGAAAACCCCGCACCAATAATGATGATGTCTCTTTTTCTGTAGAAAGTATCCAGTTCCCAGATGCTGTTCATGAGTATTTTTGTAAAATGTATAAAGTAGTAATGTATGATACAGTGCAACCTTAATTCTTAAATCGTAGTCACTATCCTTTATCTTCCTCATTATTATGTGAAAACCCGATTGCTCTTCTTGGTTCTTCTACAATTCTATAGGTTTCCAGCTCATTCTTCAATGCCTGGATTCTAAACTGAAAATCATCAAAATTATTAATAATGGCATCCGCGAGAAAACGTGCTACCTGATCAAGATATTCTTCAGTAAGCTTTGATCCTGCATCCCTTAATGCACTGTCTAAAAGTTTCTGATCTATTTTCAGCTTTTCGTTTCTGGTTCTCTGGTAAAGATTTTTAATTCTTTTCTTTAAGCTTTGGGTAAAGTCTATCAGCATGGTGTTGCTGAATGCTTTCATTTTTGAAGAGATTTCGTGCCAGAAAGGTATTTTATCTGCTTTATTGTTTTTAAGTATTTTGTAGAGTAAAGAATCTTCTTCCAATCCTCTGGTCATGGCGTAAAGAATGATTTCCGAACGCTCAGAAGCATTGGGGGGAAAGACCGGAATCATCACATCGAATCTTCCGGGAGCAAGAATCTCTTCGTCAATTTCTGAAACAGAATTGGCAGAACCTACCATGAGGACACCTTCTTTTTCAAATTTTCCGATGTAGTGAAGAATAAGTTCCTGAGCTTCGAGATTACGGGAAGCTACATCTGTTTCTGCTCTTCTCTGCATCATAATTTCATCAAAATCATCCATGAAAAGCAGCATTTTGTTTTCCTTCATCATGTTCAGCAGAAAATCACTGAAGTTGATTTCATTTCCGTCAATCAATGAAGTTCCCAAATAATGCTTTTTCACTTCTTTAAACTGATATCCAATAATTTCAGCAATTTTGTTAGCCCAGAAGATCTTGCCGCTTCCCGGAGGTCCATACAGAATAATTCCTGCAGGTTTGTTGATTCCCCAGTCTTTGATCTGCTGTGGATTCAGGAAGGGTTCCAAAACTGTGGAGGTATAAAAGAAAAGGTCTCTGTATCCTATAAAATCTCTTTGCTGAAGGCTGGTTTTATGCCCGAAATAATCATAGACAAACTGATAATTGCCGCCCAGTTTGTTATCAATTCCGTAGCTTGAAATGGAGGATTTGAAAAAGCCGTTATCAAAAATATTGAGATTATGATCTTTAATCACCTCCTCTACTTTATCTTTAGGCTGATTGATAACTTCAGCAATCTGCTCCAGTGTTTTATTTTTATCAAGATCTTTTTCGTATAACCTTAAAAAATCTACATTTTCGCGGGCAAATTTTTCAAAATCTTCTTTTACCTCAAAATTGGTACTGACACAGTCTACCAGTTCAAGATCAAAATCCTGGATAAACTGTTTGATGGCTTCTGCAGAAACATTTAATTCTTCTGCCAGTTCAATTAGCTTCATAACTGTTGATTAATACTATCAAATTTAATGTATTTGTTCATAAATTAATATTGATTTATGATAATTCTGTAACATTATCTAATTTATATAGACTACTACTATGTAAAACAAATTACATGGAAAAGATTTTATCAGTAAAAAATTTGACAAAGAAATTCAAAAGAGTTGTGGTCAACAATATTTCTTTTGATGTCGAAAGAGGAAATGTTTATGGCCTTTTAGGTCCGAACGGAAGTGGAAAATCCACTACTTTCGGAATGCTGCTGTCAACCATCAATCCTACCAGTGGAGACTGGTTCTGGTTTGGAAAAAAGGGAACAGATCCGGAAACGTTGAAAAAGATCGGGGCGATTATCGAACAGCCTAACTTTTACCCTTATCTCAGTGCAGAAACCAATCTTAAGATTGTCGCTGAAATTAAGCAAACACCCTATTCAAGGATTGACGAAGTCCTGAAGACCGTTAATCTGTATGAAAGGAGAAAAGATACTTTCAAAACCTTTTCTTTGGGAATGAAACAGCGTCTTGCCATTGCTTCGGCGATGCTGAACAATCCTGAAGTAATGATATTGGATGAGCCGACCAACGGACTGGATCCTGAAGGAATCATTCAGATCAGAGAAATCATCAGTGATATTGCAAAACAAGGCATCACGATTATCATCGCCAGCCATCTTCTTGATGAAATTGAAAAAATCTGCAGCCATGTAATTGTACTCAAAGAAGGAAATTCCATTTACTGTGGAAGAGTGGATGAAATGACTTCCAACAACGGATATTTTGAACTGAAAGCAGATAATAACACATTGCTGTTAAATACCCTTAACGAGCTTCAGTGGTTCTCTTCCATCCATCAGGAAGGTGATCTTATCAAAGCCCAGATCCGTGATGATGCTTCTGTTTCAGCTTCGGCAATGAATCAGAAACTGGCAGAGAAAGGAATCTATCTTTCCCATTTGACCAAGAAAAAAATGTCTCTTGAATCTCAATTTCTTGAACTTGTAAAAAACACCCATTAATCATGATCAAATTATTAAAACTGGAATACTATAAAAACCTGAACTACAAACCGTTCAAAGTTTTCACAATACTCTATTTCGCCATTCTTATTGCTTTACTTTTCATTGGATTGATTGACTTTGATGTTTTCGGAGGAACGATCAATCTAAAGGAAGAAGGAATTTATAATTTCCCTGAAATCTGGAATTTCACCACATGGATTGTTGCTTTGCTGAAAATTTTCCTGGGGCTGATCATTGTTTTCTCTATTTCACAGGAATTCAGCAACAGAATGTTCAAGCAGAATACGATTGATGGATTGAGCAGAAAAGAGTTCATCACTTCAAAACTTTTAACGATAAGTATTTTCACAATTGTTTCTACAGTGATTGTATTCGGGATTACTATTTTCCTTGGATATCAATATTCTAATACAAAAGAATCTGCAAAGGTTTTTGCTGAGATTTTCTTCATTGGAAATTACTTTGTGAAGCTATTTACATTCTTTTGCTTCTTAATGTTCCTTTCCATTTTACTGAGAAAATCTGTTTTTGTTTTTCTTGCCCTTTTCGTTTTGTGGATTGGCGAAGGAATTTTAACCGCTCTTGAAACGTATTCAAAAGTAAAGGGAATGCAGGGACCACAAAGAAACGAGGTTCTTCAGAACGATTTTTTCCTAACGCATCTTTTACCGCTGGAAAGTATGTCCAACCTTATTCCTAATCCGATGATGAGATTAAATATGGCTAAAATGATCGGCTTAAAATATGAATTTCACTACCCTACGGAAAGTCTTATCGCCTGTCTGGTGTGGTGTGCTATTTTTATATTCGGATCGTACTGGATTCTGAGAAAAAGAGATTGGTAGATGTCTATATTTAGAATTTAAAAGTTGTTTTTAAAGTGGTTCGTTTTCGGATCACTTTTTTTGGCTTAAAATTTTCATTCAGCATTGTCAAAAAACAGCCATGAAAAAAATATACTACTTTCCGGGATTGATCAGTGCCCTGCTGATTCCTGTTTTATTCTGGTATTATGGAAACCAAAAGTCTGAAGATATTAACGTTTCTGTGATAGATATTGGACTTCCTGCCAAAGAAAGAGAGGGGATTAAAAATACTTTTGCAAGTTTTGAACCTGCAAGAAACTGGAATTACAAAAAAATAAAAATAGTCCCCGGTACTGCTAAAGAAAATTCAAAATCATATGTCTCTGAACTGAAAAATCTTCAGAAAAGAAATGAGAAAGAGTCTGGTATTGAGTTTATTTTAGATCAAAATAATAGCTATGGTGATTTTGTCTCTGTTTTGAATGATCTGGCAATCGCCAAACAGGAACAATATGCCGTTGACCTGGAGAAAACAGGACATATTTTTGCGGTTTATAGCTATATAGATCCTAAGGTGCAATATCCTGAATATGAATGTTTACTTTGTAATGATACTATAGATTGGGGGCCAGCAGAAACTATGAATGCTTTTGAATCTACCCGCTATGGGCAGATCTTTAACCTGTTTACAACCGCTTCCAAAGAAACTTCCTACATTATTTTCGGATTTCTCATATTTCTGAATATCTCTATGCTCAGCATCAAAGAACGGTTTCAATTACATCACTAACTCAAAATAAAAGGCTGCCAGATGGCAGCCTTGCTTTCATATTACTTTTTATCTAACAACGGAAGATATTTTCCGTATCCTTTTGTTTCCATTTCTGCTTTTGGAATAAATTTCAGAGAAGCACTGTTGATACAGTAACGAAGTCCTCCTTTATCCTGCGGTCCGTCTGTGAAAACGTGTCCTAAATGGGCATCACCGGTTTTACTTCTTACTTCTACTCTGTCCATACCATGGGAACGGTCCAGCTTTTCATCAATCAAACCTTTGGTAATCGGTTTTGAGAAACTTGGCCATCCACATCCGGATTCAAATTTATCGGTAGAGACAAATAAAGGTTCTCCGGTGGTAATATCTACATAAATTCCTTCACGGGTTTCGTTCCAGTATTCATTCTGGAAAGGTCTTTCCGTGCCGTTTTCCTGGGTAACATTATATTGTTCTGCAGTTAATTTTTCTTTTAAAACTTTTTTATCCTGTTTTTGATAAGCCGGTTTTGGAAGCGGATTGGCTTTTTTCGCCATTTCAAAAAGTCCCGGTTCAATATGACAGTAACCGCCCGGATTTTTATCCAGATAATCCTGGTGATAATCTTCTGCTCTGTAGAAATTTTTCAATGGAATAGTTTCTACGACTACTGGTTTATTATAATTCTTTGCCAGCTTCTGAACTTCATCTTTTACCACCGCTTCATCTGTTTTATTGGTGAAATAAATTCCGGTTCTGTATTGGTTTCCTCTGTCATTTCCCTGCTGATCCTTACTTGTAGGATCAATGGTTTTAAAATAAAGATCAATCAACAGTTTCAGATCTACCTGTTCAGGATCATATTTTACTTTTACGGTTTCTGCAAAACCTGTTGTATGACTTACCACCTCTTCATAAGTAGGATTTTGGGTATTTCCGTTGGCATAGCCTACTTCTGTTCCTACCACTCCACGAATCTGTTGAAAAAAATGTTCTGTCCCCCAGAAACATCCACCTGCAAAATAAATCTCTCTAACGTTTTTGTTATCCATAATTTTCTCATTTTCTTTTTTTATTTCCACTACATCAGGCTTGTTTTTTTTAAAAAGCCCGGATCCCGCAGCAAATACTGCTATACCCAGAATGATTCCGAGTACAATTAATATATTTTTCATTTTATCCTTTTTATTCATTACTTATTATTTTGAACAATCATGAATCCAAATCCTAAAAGCATAAGGTCTTTCAGAATAAAGAAATCCGTCACAGGAACTCCGTCTACTATTTTCCAGATTCCCGGTGTTGTAAATAAATAGCTTAATGTTACCAGAAAAGTTACGATCATTCCTATACCTGCATACTTTTTCAGTACTGCAAATTTCGCACTAAATATCAGGAGTAATGCAATGATAATTTCTATCGTTCCGATAAGATTTGACACTGCCTGGACGCTTATAATTTTATATACGAAAAAAGTTAAGAAATGGTTTTCCACCAAAGGTTTTATGGCTGCTGCTTCTGTGGGAGTAAATTTGAAGATACCAATCCACAGAAAAATAAGCGCTGCTCCGAATAGGGAAATGTAATACCCGGTTCGGGATAATAGATTTTTAGATTTTTGTGCTGTTCCGACCATGTTTTTAAGATTTTAAATGAATACTTTATTGTTTTCAAAAGTATAGTCGGAGCTATTTTACAATCCTGACAGAAATTTTCTTAGAAATTTAATTTATCGATCATTTTATTTTTAAAGTCATGAATTTCAGATTCATTTATTTCCGTTTTTTGTTCAGAAAATTTCTTTTTAAACACTTTATCCAGAATTGCCAGCTTTTCATTGTACATTCTGCACCATTTGCAGATCATAAGGTGCATGCTGAGCATCCTGTTTTCTCTGGAAGAAATAGATTGGGCATTCCTCTTTTCCATCAGTAAAGTGGCTTCACTGCATGGTAAAAATAATTTATGTAGTATTCTTCTTATCATTTCTCTTATGATTTTGAAAACCAGTTAAACTCCAGACATTCTCTCAACTGCATTCGGCTTCTTTGCAGAATCTTCCAAAGATTAGTCGTAGAAACTTCTAATTCCTGACTGACTTCCGGTGCTTTTTTTTCTTCGATATAATACATTTTAAGCAAAATCTTCCATTTGGAGGGCAATTCTTCAATACATTCTTCTAATGTTTTATTAAAATCTGCACTGTCTAAAAGCTCATCTCCATCGCCAGAAACATTCCAGTCGTTTAAAACATCATTATTTTTCCATGATCCGGTTTCATCAAAAAAATGATCAAGTCGGATCTTGGGTTCGGATTTATATTTTTTCCGGTAAAAATCTGCAACTTTTCTATTCAGAATAGCCATCAGCCAGGTAAGAGGATTGCTTTTCCCTTCAAAAGAATCATAGGCAGAATAGGCTGCAAGAAAAACTTCCTGAACCACATCCTGTGCATCTTCTTTATTGGAAAGTACATACAGTGCTCTCTTCAAAAGTGGTCCTGAATATTGTTCTATCCAGTCTTTCAGCTCTTCATCTTTTGTCATTGGAAGGATTTTTTGTCTTTTTTTCAGATCACAACGAAGGTAGTAAGTTAAACGGAAAATTGCAAAATTAGATAGACTATTATTGATTACAGTCATTACAAAACTGCTATTACAAGCCTTAAAGGTTTTGAAAACCTATAAGGTTTACCACATATCCGTTAGCCAAACTCGTTATCATTCAAAACATAGCATAAAATTATTACAAATCGCTTAAAAATCTTAAATTTGCATCTTATCAAAAATTTGATATTTAAAAAAGCAAAAGCAATACTATGACATCACAAGAAATACGTCAAAAATTTTTAGACTATTTTAAAAGTAAAGGGCACCTTATAGTTCCTTCAGCTCCTATTGTGCTGAAAGACGACCCTACCCTTATGTTTTCCAACTCCGGAATGACGCAGTTCAAGGATTTTTTCCTTGGCTACAAAACACCTACCGCCCCTAGAATTGCCGATACCCAAAAGTGTCTTAGAGTTTCAGGGAAGCACAATGACCTGGATGATGTAGGTAGAGATACTTACCACCATACCATGTTTGAGATGTTAGGAAACTGGTCTTTCGGGGATTACTTCAAAAAAGAGGCTATTGCTTTTGCCTGGGAATTACTGACTGAAGTATACGGAATTCCAAAAGAAAATTTATATGTAACGATTTTTGAGGGTGATGCTTCAGAAAATCTTGACAGAGACCAGGATGCATATGATTTCTGGAAATCTCATATTTCCGAAGACAGAATCATCAATGGAAATAAAAAAGATAACTTCTGGGAAATGGGTGAAAGTGGACCGTGCGGACCGTGTTCAGAAATCCATGTTGACTTAAGAACACCGGAAGAGAAGGCGAAAGTTTCTGGACTTGAATTGGTGAATAATGATCATCCACAGGTTGTAGAAGTATGGAATCTGGTTTTCATGGAATTCAACAGAAAGGCAGATAAATCTTTAGAGAAGCTTCCTGCTCAGCACGTAGATACAGGAATGGGATTTGAACGTCTTTGTATGGCGCTTCAAGGGAAGTCTTCCAACTATGATACGGATGTTTTCACTCCGCTTATTGCTAAAGTTGAGGAACTTTCAGGTAAAAAATACACCGGAATTTTAGAAGACGAGAAAGATATTGCGATCCGTGTTGTGGTAGACCACATCAGAGCTGTTTCTTTTGCTATTGCAGACGGACAATTGCCATCCAATGGAGGTGCCGGTTATGTAATCAGAAGAATCTTAAGAAGAGGAATTTCTTATTCTTACAGATTCCTTGATATGAAAGAACCTTTCCTTTACAAATTGGTTGCTGTGCTGCAGGAGCAGATGGGAGCATTCTTTCCTGAGCTTGAAAAACAGGGAAAACTGGTTGCTGAAGTGATCAAAAGTGAAGAAGACTCATTCTTAAAAACCATTGAAAACGGTCTGATCAGAGTTGAAAAACTGATCCAGCAGACAATTGGCAATAACCAGAAAGTATTACCAAGCGAAGAAGTTTTTGAGTTGTATGATACGTACGGTTTTCCTGATGATTTAACAAGAATTATTGCTGAAGAAAAAGGATTAACGATTGATGAAGCAGGCTTCAAAGCTGAAATGGAGAAACAAAAGCTTCGTTCAAAAGCAGATTCTGCTCAAAAAGTATATGACTGGGTAACTCTTGAATCAAAACCTGAAACCTTTGTAGGATATGACCAGATTGAATCTGAAACCTATATTACAAGATACAGAAAGGTAGAAAATAAAGACGGAGAATTCTATCAGGTGGTATTAAGCAGTTCTCCTTTCTATCCTGAAGGAGGTGGACAGGTTGGAGACAAAGGTGTTCTTGAAAATGCTGTTGAAAGTTTTGAAGTGCTGGAAACTAAAAAAGAAAACGGATTAATTATTTCATTAATCAACGGTCTTCCAAAAGATGCAGGTGCTGTTTTCTATGCTAAAGTAAATGCTTCTGAGAGAAAAAATTCTCAGGCTAACCACTCTGTGACTCACCTTCTGCATGAAGCTTTAAGAGAGGTGTTAGGAACTCACGTAGAACAGAAAGGTTCTTATGTTGGGCCGGATTATCTTCGTTTCGACTTCTCTCATTTCAACAAAATGACTGAGGAAGAATTAGCATTAATTGAAGAAAAAGTAAATAAAAAGATCAAAGAAAGTATTACTTTACAGGAATTCAGAAATATTCCGATTCAGGAAGCTCTGGAAAAAGGAGCAATGGCTTTATTTGGTGAAAAATATGGTGACAGTGTGAGAATGATCCAGTTTGGAAGTTCAAAAGAACTTTGCGGGGGAACTCACGTAAAAAACACCAGCGAAATCGGTCATTTCAAAATTACTTCTGAAGGTTCTGCTGCAGCGGGTATCAGAAGAATAGAGGCTATTTCAGGAGATAAATCTGAAGAATATTTCCACAATCTTGAAAAACAGATCATTGAACTTTCTCAATTATTAAAATCTAAAGATGTGGTAAGATCTATTGAAAAACTGATCGAAGAAAATACCTCATTGAAGGCTGAAGTAGATGCTCTTAAAAAGGAAAAGGCAAAAGGAGAAATCGGAGAATGGAAGAATGCATATGAGCAGAAAGGCAACAAGCAGCTTCTTGTAAAGAAAACGTCTCTGGATGCAGGTTCTGTAAAGGATATTGTATTCCAATTGAAGAAAGAAATTCCGGCTTCAGTTACCATCATTCTTTCTGATGCAGACGGAAAACCAATGATTACTGTTGGCGTTTCTGATGATCTTGCAGCAGATTATCAGGCTGGAGCTATCGTAAAAGACCTTGCAAAAGAAATCCAAGGTGGTGGTGGCGGAAACCCTGGCTTTGCAACAGCTGGTGGTAAAAACCTCGAAGGTTTGGAAAATGCTTACCAAAAAGCTTTGACTCTCTAAAATAGAAACCTCTATTATAAATTTTAGCCCCGGCTGTCTCAGAATTAAGACAGCCGGGGTTGTTTTTAGTGCATATCATATTATTTTAACACAAAGTCTTTTCTATACTACTTTATAATTTCAGGAGGCAAAGAATGGAATCAACTTCATTGATTCTGACTAAGTGTGTGTACTATTCTTACTTCTCACAGATGAAAGAGATTACGCAGATTTTCCACAAGCATCTGCATAATCTGTGAAATCACCGAGAGATAAAAATGAACTTGGAAGGTTATATAAGCTGGATATATGTTTTATTTAACGCCAGGATCGCCAAGAAATTCTCATGCTATCATCAATATTTTCGTTCCACTCCGCTATGAAATGTTTGCGTACTCTGCGCTATAACATACTATTCTTTATTACTAAGATTTCATCAAAGTCTTTTTTATTTATATCCGTTCTAATTATTGACCTTATCTTAACAAATGATCACCGAATCTTAAACTATTTGTTTTGTCTTCTTAAAACTCAGTTAACACCAGACCTTTAGTTTTGCCATAATCGAAATTCAAAAAATGTAATTATGAAAATTAATAAAACTATTGGAGCTCTTCTGCTTGCTTCCCTTATATTTCAAGGCTGCAACGATGACAACAACGGGAACTCCGATACTCCTGTCAATGACAAAATCAAACTTGAAAATTTTTCTAAAGAACCCGCTTTCGTTTATGGAATGCAAGGTTTTGAAAATTTAAATATTACCACCCTTATTTCCAGCTCAGATGTACTTCCAGGTTCTCCTGACTTTGTTTTCGGAGGACAGCCGGACGGAATGGGGCTTATGAAAGATCCTAACTCTGAGGGTTACCTGATGATCACCAACCATGAGATCAAGCAATCTGTATCAAGAGTATACCTCGACAAAACGTTTAAGCCTGTAAAAGGAGAATATATCTTAAACGGAACCGGAGGAATGACTAGATTGTGTTCCGCTACATTGGCAACACCTGAAATTCATGGTTTCAGTGCATTCCTTACTGCCGGAGAATCTGGTGAAGAAAGTATGGTTCACGCTTTAAATCCTTTAGCACCGACATCTCAGGCTACTGATAAAACAAGGGTAAAACCAGCTTTAGGAAAGGCTTCCATGGAAAATGCAGTTCCGCTTCCTAAAGATGTATCTAACGGAAAATCTTATATCATCATTGGTGAAGATCAGTCTTATTCTTCTTCTCATCAGTCTGCAGGACAATTGATCATGTATGTTGCCGATACGCAGGGAGATCTAGATAATGGTAAGTTGTATTCTTTAAAAAGAATCAACAGCAACTATACTGAAACGGATATGACGAAAGGAAGCAGCTATGATGTAGAATTCGTAGAAATTCCGAACGCTAAAAATCTTACAGGAGCTCAGATCAATCAGAAAAACATTGACAATAATGCGATCCGCTTTTCAAGAGTGGAAGATGTAGATTACAGAAAAGGAGCAGGAAAAGGTAGAGAAATCTACTTTACGGCTACCGGAGAATCTTCTGACGGTATCAATCCGAAAGCTGGATTAACAATGTGGGGAAGAGTTTACAAGCTTGTTCTTAACGCCAATAATATGCTGACAGGAAAACTGGAAGTGGTTGCAGAAGGTGATTCTAATCCTGGAAATAATCTGATCAATCCGGATAATCTGTGTGTGACTGAAAACTTCGTATACATCCAGGAAGACGGAGATTCCTATTACAAAAATGCAAAACATGATTCTTATATCTGGCAGCTGAATATTGCTACGAAACAATACAAACCGTGGCTGAATATGAGGCACAACAGAAATGATACGGCATGGCAGACGGCTTACAACCAATCCGGAGATCTGCAGAAGTTCGGCTCATGGGAATTTGGAGCAATGGTTGATATTTCAGACATCATCGGAATTCCGAATACTTTCTCTGTGAATATCCATTCTCACACATGGCAGCTGGATAAATTCAAAAATCCTGACGGTTCCGGAATCAACGCCAACAAAGAAGGTGGCCAGATTGTTATCATCAGAAACGTAGAAAAATAGTTTTAATTCCTTCATATCAAATTCAATTAAAGTATCAATAGAAAACCTCTGTTGATACTTTTTCATACTCATGAATAAACTTTCAAAATATCCGATACTTCTTTTCTTATACTGTGCTGCCGCACTTTTTACGCTTTATTATTGCAAAAATGAAAAGCCGCAGCCCGTATATGAAGATCTTGGCTCTGTAAAAAACAGGATTACCAAAACCAATGCTGATTTTGAAAAACAAATCAACGAACTGAAAACCATGGTTTCTAAAAATTCTGATGAAAAACTTCTTCAGGAAAAATTTCAGGACATCCGAAAAACTTACAAAAAAATGGAATGGGCTGTAGAATACTTCCTTCCTCACTCCGCAAGGTTTATCAACGGACCTGCCCTTCCGGAAATAGAAATGGATGAGCATACAGAAATAGAACCCGAAGGACTGCAGGTTTTGGAAGAAATGCTCTACCCTTACAATAAAGAAAATCAAGAAGAAATAATCAGAATGCTCAATAAGCTGATCAATAAAAGCAACACTATAGAAACCAACTTTCAGGTCATTACCATCAGTAAAGATCAGGTTTTTGATGCATTGAGACAGGAAGCTTTCAGAATTTCCAGCTTAGGAATCTCAGGTTTTGACACTCCGGTTTCGGGAACATTTTTGCAGGAAATGCCTTATTCACTGGAAGGAATTAAAGAAACGTTAGAACAAATCTCCACTGAACGTTCAAAAGATAAAGCTTTAAAAAGCATTGTTGCAGAGATCAGTTCAACCATTGCAGTTCTGAAGAAAAGCTCAGACAAAAATACGTTTGATTATGTCAATTTTATTCCGGATCATTTAAACAAGATCACAGCTCTGATGTTGGATTTTAAAAATCAGGAAAACATTCCGGACGTTGACGTAGCTACTGCTTTAAACAAAAATGCGGCTACTTTTTTTTCTAAAAATGCTTTTAATCCTAATGCTTTCACTCCCGGAAAAGAATATGCCTACACTGAAGAAAAGGCAGCACTAGGACATCAGCTTTTTAATGACAAAATACTATCCAACAGCAATAGCCGAAGCTGTGCAACCTGTCATATTCCAGAAAAAGCTTTTACAGACGGACTGGCCAGAGCAATGTCTCTTGAAAACTCAGAATTGACTAGAAATACACCTTCTCTCAATTATGCAGGATATCAGCATGGTCAGTTTTGGGATATGAGAAAGGATGATCTGGAAGGACAAAGCTCAGATGTGATTTCCAATAAAGAAGAGATGCATGGTGACCTGAATGTGATCCTTGCCAAAATCAATCAGGATAAAAATTATCAGGCTGCATTCAAAAAAATCTATCACTCCCCAAAAACCGAAGTATGGCAGCTGCAGAATGTACTGGCAAGCTATATTCGTTCTCTGGCAAAATTCGATTCTGCTTTTGATGAATATATGAGAGGAAACAAATCTGCAATGACAGAAAATCAAAAACTTGGTTTCAATCTTTTTGTGGGAAAAGCTCAGTGTGCTATCTGTCATTTTATTCCTTTATTCAACGGGACAGTTCCTCCGAACTTCAAGAAAACCGAGCAGGAGATTCTGGGTGTTGCTGTGAATGCAGAGAATAAAACATTTGACGCTGATCCGGGAAGAGGAAAATTCCACGAAACGGTTTCTTCATTACAGCATTCTTTCAAAACCCCCACTCTTAGAAATATTCAAAAGACAGCTCCTTATATGCACAACGGAGGCTATAAAACCCTGAAAGAAGTGATGAATTTCTATAACAAAGGCGGTGGAAAAGCTTTTGGATTTAAAGTAGAAAATCAGACCCTTTCTGATGCTCCACTCCAGCTTACTGATAAAGAAATTGACAATATTATTGAGTTTATGAAAGCTCTTGATGATCAATAAATTACGATTCCAGAACACAAAAACAGCGAAAAACAATTAAAATTCCTGAAACTTAACGGCAAAGGAGTTTTTTTATTTAAAAATCCCATTAAGATACAGAAAGATTATCTGTCAATTTCTTCATGGGGCTTTGTTCTTGCAAAGTTCATGAAAACATTAGATTAAATCAATATTATACTCTGTTAAAAACTTTTCTACAATAATAAATATCATTATTTTTGACGTAGTTTTTTTAAATGAAAAGGGGTTTACTGTTATTATTTTTTATGATCTGCTTTTTGGGGTATTCACAAACAAAAATTAAGGTTGTGGATGACGCCAGTCAAAAACCTGTCTTTAAAGCAAAGGTATCCTGTGATAATTCCGTTATCGGATATACAAATGAACAAGGTATTCTGGAATTTAAAACAGGATGTAAAAACATTGATGTGGATGCTGATTCTTATCAAAAAGAAACCGTTACAGTAGAAAGCAGTATGGAAGTTTCCCTGCTAAAAAAAACAAACAAAACTACCGATATTGAAACCGTAGTTATTGAGGACAAAAGTGATCCCAGGGCTCTGGAAATCCTTAGAAAAGTTAATAAGCTCTTCAAAGAAAACTCCCCGAAAAGCTTAGGGTCTTACTCTTACAAATCTTACGAAAAAATATCTCTGGATATTGATGAAGACAGTCTTTCTGAATTTAATCAGTATTTCAATGATCTCAATATTTTCAAGAAAAAAAGAGAAAAAGACTCCCTGAATAATAGTAACGCAAGAAAAATATTTTCAAAAAGCAAACTTTTCCTTTGGGAAAGAGCTCAGGAGTTTTTATATTCCAAAAAGTACGGGGAAAAGATCAATATTCTGGACAACAGAATCTCCGGCCTGAAGCAGCCTATTTACGAAATGATTGCGCTCCAGCAAAGTAACAGAGATGTTGTTCCGGAGCAGTTGAAACCTGAAAACAGAGGTCTTTACCGGTTCTTTCTTTCAGATACCATTACCCTTGACGGCAGGAAAAACTTTGTGATCCGCTTCCGTGAGGTGAATTACAAAAAGCCGGACAGAAAACGAAAGTATAATGGTGCTATCTATGTAGATACTGAAACTTACGGAGTCAAAAAAATTGAAAATTTCAGTAAAAACAAAAACGAAGGAATTATCACCAGTACCTGGGTATTTTATAATAACAAATGGTTTCTTGCCCACGAAAAAGCGAAACTTAAAATGGGTAAAATGGCTATGGATGACAAAGTGCATGCTGATGATAAAAAAGATAAAAAAAGCTTTGGCACTTACGCTTTTCTTACCTCAAAATATTTTGATTTTGAAGCTCCTATTGAAGAGAATCCAAAAGACTTCAAAGGCTATACTTTCTCTGTAAAGAATATCGACGGGCATTCTCTGGACCAATATAGAACGGAACCTCTTACCGAGAGGGAACAAAATACCTATAAAACCATCGACAGTTTAGGAAAAAAGTATAAAATTGACACCAAAGCCCAGATTTTATCAGGATTACTGAACGGACAGATCAGAGTAGGTTCCGTAGATTTTGCTGTAGATGAAATTGTTAATTATAACTCCTATGAAGGTTTCAGATTAGGTTTAAAAGCCAAGCTGAATGAAAACTTCAATCCTTATTTTTCACCGGATTACTACTTCGCATATGGTGTAAAAGACAGAAAATGGAAGTACGGAATGGGGCTTGATATGAGAACCACACTGGAGAAAAACTCCTTTTTCAGATTTGAAGTCTATGATGATGTAACGGCCTCAGGAGAATTCAACAGAAAGCTGTGGAATTTTAAGATGAGGATGATGAATTTCGGAAATAATCTGAATAACGACAGATATTTTCACTTTAAAGGAGTGTCATTATCTTATCTGAACGATGTCACCAACGGACTTACTGTTGCCCTTGCCGTAAGAAGAAATACGGAAGAGGCTGAATTCGATTATCAGTTCAGGGACAGAGGAACTTCATACAGAAACTTCAATACCCTTTTTACCTTAAAATATTCCCCGAATTCCACCAATATTATGACGCCACAGGGAAAATCTCTGATTGATCAGAAATACCCTGAACTCTATTTTAATTATGAGCAAAGTTACAAAATACTGCAGGGAGATTTTAATTATTCCCGTTTTGATGCCTTGTTTGTTCATAATTTCAAAACACCAATCGGGACTACAGGTTTCAGATTATACGGAGGTCTTGTTCTGGGTGGAGCGCCTATCTGGAAAAACTTTACGATGAACGGACTGGCTTCTCCGGGTAAAGATTTTAATTTTAACCTTACTTCTTACCTTGGATTCGCAACACTGGAGGGAGGAAAATACTATAACGACAGATTCGTCGCGTACTACTTTACCCATAAGCTTCCCTGGTATTTCAAAAGTTTCGGCCATAATGTTTCCAGCTTTGATTTTGTCTTAAGAGGAACTATCGGAGATATGAAACATCCGGAATACCACCAGTTTAAGTTCAGAAAACTGGATCATCTGTATCAGGAAGTAGGTTTGGAATGGAACAATTTCCTTTCCAGTTATTTTAATCTTGGGTTATTCTACAGAGTGGGTTATTATGCGACACCCCATTTCAGAGAAAATTTTGCCATCCAGTTTAAGCTGAAGTTTCTGGAGTTTTAACACCTCGTGAAATACAAAATCTTTATTTTTGAATCAGAATTCAGAAATATTCAACGATAATATATATAAAAAGAACATGCAGAAAATCGAAATCAAAGCAGAACAGTTTTTTGAATTATTAAAATTAAAAGACACTCCAATGTGGGAGATTTTCTCACAAATGATTGATGGAAATGAGAAGGAAATTATCTTTTTAGACCATGAAGACAAGATCCTGTTTAATTATATTTTACCTTCTACAAAGGAAAAACTGGAAGAAGACAGAAAAGAGTTTTCAAAACAGTTTTCAGATAAACTGGCCAACTTCAATTAAGAGCTACCATGAATAAAAATTATGTTTTTTCTCTGCTTGGACTCTTCATACTTGCCTTTGGAAATGCTCAGAATTATAAGAAGCCTTTGGTTTCTGCCATCAAAGAAGCAGATCTACGCACCGATATGTATCAGCTGGCTGCAGACCAGTTCTGGGGACGTGAAGCCGGAACCCTGGATGAATTGAAAGTGTCTATGTGGCTGGCCGACAAAGCCAAAGAAGCAGGAATGAAACCTGCCGGAGATAACGGAACTTTTTTCCAGTTCTTTGATATGCACAGACATCAGGTGATCCCGCAAAGTACCCTTAAAATTGGAGATAACAGTTTAAAATTATGGAAAGATTTTCTGGTGGCAGAACCTGTAAATGCTTCTTTAGACGCTGAAATTGTATATGCCGGAAACACAGAGCCTGAAGATCTTGCGAAATTGAATATCCAAGGTAAAATTCTTGCTATAAACGCTTCTGACAAAAATATCCCGAAAGATATGACCCTTTTTGTAAGAAGATATCCTGGATTCGTAAGAAATAAATACTACAATAAAGCTTCTGAATTGGGAGCGAAAGCTATTATTTTCATTACTGATGATATTTCTGAACAAAGCTGGGTGGAAGTATTGCCTCAAATGACAAGAGGAAGCTATGGCGTAGAAGGATTAAGAGAAAAAATCACCAATAATATTCCTGTTCTGTGGATCAAAAGAGAAAATGCCGGCTGGGTAAAAAATAACCCTAAAGCTTCTCTGAGTCTTATTACTGAAACTTACCAATATCCTTCAGTGAATATCATAGGAAAAATAGAAGGTACAGATCCTGTTCTTAAAAATGAATATGTGTTATTGAGCGGACACCAGGATCATGACGGGATAAGACATCCTGTAAAGAATGACACTATCTACAATGGTGCTGATGATAATGCGAGTACCTGTGTGGCAATGCTTGCAATGGCGAGGGCTTACAAAAAACAGCCGGGAAAAAGAAGTATTTTGTTTGTTTTCCATGGCGCTGAAGAAAGAGGATTGCTGGGATCAAGATGGCATGCAGCACATCCTGTTGTTCCGAAAGAGAACATTGTAGCCGTTCTGAATGGTGATATGATCGGGAGAAATGAAAACAATGAAGCCGCTTTATTAGGAGGAAATTCCCCTCACAAAAATTCTGAAGAACTTGTAAAAATGGCTGAAGATGCCAATAATGAAAGTACAAAATTCAAATACCTGAAAGATTGGGATTCTCCAAGCCATGCTGAGTATTTCTATTTCAGAAGCGATCATCTTCCGTATGCTAAGATTGGAATTCCTGCGATATTCTTCACCAGCGTGCTGCATGATCAGTATCATACCCCACAGGATGAATCTGAAAATATCAATTACAAAAAGCTTTTCAAAATGACCGAATGGATGTACAGAACATCCTGGAAAGTAGCTAATGAAACGGTACGCCCAAAAGTAATTTCGAATTTTTCGCTTGAAAGATAAAAATAAAAGCTTCACAGATTGTGAAGCTTCTTTCATCATTGTGTTTTTAGAATCTGCGAAAAAAAATATCTTTACGATTCTTTTACTTTGAAGCAAAAGAACCCAACATTCAAGACTTGCAAACTTCCGCGTTAAAATGAAATCTGTTCTCTAACATTCTAGTTTGTACGGAAACATTCTATATTGAGGATTATATATTAGCCCACATTCAAACAGTAGAGTTTTTTTAATGTTCACAGAATTCATTTTCTTAACGCTTCAGGTTGTTATGTCGTTTTTTAATTTCATCAAAAAAATATTTTTCTTTTTTCATCTAAAGTCTTTTAAATAAGAAGGTTCATCAGCGAAGGATCATTGTTCAGATAGTTGACAAAGAAATCATATTGTTTCATCTTATTGATCAATGGGTTGAAATCTTTGTTTTGCTTCAGAGCAATTCCTACAACTGCAATTCCCTTTTCTTTTGAATTTTTTTGGGTGTACTCAAAATAGGTAATATCATCATCAGGACCCAGCACATCTATCACAAAGGTTTTCAATGCTCCGGGACGCTGTGGAAATCTGACCAGGAAATAATGCTTTAATCCTGCATAAAGCAATGCTTTTTCCTTGATCTCTTCCATACGGGTAATATCATTATTACTTCCGCTGATGATACACACTACGTTTTTACCTTTTATTTCTTCTCTATATTTTTCCAATACGGCTACTGAAAGTGCGCCCGCAGGTTCTACTACGATAGCATCTTTATTGTAGAGTGACAGTATGGTTTCACAGACAAGTCCTTCATCTACCGTAGCCATATCATACAGGATATTTTTACAGCATTCAAAAGTGAGATCTCCCACTTGTTGTACGGCGGCTCCATCTACAAAACGGCTTATCTTTTCAAGAAGAACAGGTTTTCCCTTTTCCAGGGCTTTTTTCATGCTTGCTGCTGCGGAGGGTTCTACTCCAATAATCTTTGTTTGTGGAGACAAATGCTGAAATACAGTACAAACTCCTGCTGCCAGTCCACCACCGCCTATTGGAACAAAAAGATAGTCGACAATACCTTCTGCCTGTTCCAGAATCTCCAATGCTGTTGTCGCTTGTCCTTCAATAATCGCCGGATCATCAAAAGGATGAATAAATGCGCTGCTATGATCTTTGCAAAACCTCATTGCAGCATCTTTTGCCGCATCAAAAGTATCTCCATAAAGTATAACATCTATGTATTCTCCTCCGAACATCTTTACCTGTTCAAGCTTTTGTCCGGGTGTTGGCAAAGGCATAAAAATGGTGCCTTTCACCTTCATTGTCTGACATGCAAATGCAACACCCTGCGCATGATTTCCGGCACTGGCACAAACAACTCCATTTGAAAGTTCTTTTTCAGACATGGTTGCCATCTTATTATAGGCACCTCTTATTTTATAGGATCTTACCCTTTGAAGATCTTCTCTTTTAAAACGAATATTCGCATTGTAAATAGCTGACAGATTATTATTGACAGCCAAAGGTGTTTTTACCACTACATTTCTTAATCGTTCCTCCGCTTTATAGACATTCTCTAAAACGGAGAAACTTACTCCCTCTTTCATCATTTGTTTAGTAATTAATTGTTTTCAGGTCTCAGGCTTCGTACCGTCTTACCCGCTTTCCACATTTCGCTTTCTCTCAACTCAGTAAGTTCGGCTTCTAATTTTTCACGATAATCCGGTTTGCTGTTACTGTCGATAGAACGTTGTGCTTCGTTTCCTTTCGCAACATTGTCATACAGTTCTTCAAACAAAGGTGAAGTAGCATCTCTGAAACGCTTCCACCAGTCTAAAGCTCCTCTCTGGGCTGTTGTGCTGCAATTGGCATACATCCAGTCCATTCCGTTTTCTGCAACTAAAGGCATTAATGACTGAGTGAGCTCTTCTACGGTTTCGTTAAATGCTTCGGAAGGGCTGTGTCCGTTTTTTCTCAATACATCGTACTGGGCAGCAAATATTCCCTGTACAGCTCCCATCAGTGTTCCACGTTCTCCTGCAAGGTCACTGTATACTTCTTTTTTAAAGTCGGTTTCAAAAAGATACCCGCTTCCGATTGCAATCCCCAATGCTGTTACCCTTTCTCTCGCTTTTCCGGTAGCATCCTGATATACGGCAAAACTGCTGTTCAGACCTCTATCCTGCAAAAACATTCTTCTCAAGGATGTTCCTGAACCTTTTGGTGCTACCAGAAATACGTCTACATCAGCTGGAGGAACAATTCCCGTACGTTCGCTGAACGTTATTCCGAAGCCATGAGAAAAGTATAATGCTTTTCCTGGGGTAAGATGCTGTTTTACTTTTGGCCAGTATTCAATTTGTGCAGCATCACTTAAAAGATAACAGATAACAGTTCCTTTTTCCAATGCTTCTTCAATTTCAAATAAGGTTTCTCCCGGTACAAATCCGTCTGCTACCGCTTTATCCCATGATTTAGAATTCTTTCTCTGCCCTACAATGACATTAATTCCGTTATCTTTTTGATTCAAAGCCTGTCCCGGTCCCTGTACTCCATATCCGATTACTGCTACTACTTCATTTTTTAATACTTCCTGAGCTTTTTCCAATGGAAATTCTTCTCTTGTTACTACATTTTCCTCTACTCCTCCGAAATTTAATTTTGCCATTTTATTTATTTTATTGATTATTGATTATGATGTTTAGTTTTATGCTTAGCTTGCGTGTTCTACTGCTGTCAGATATGGAGTTCTGTGATAATGTACTTCAAGAACATCTACCTGTTTTTCCATTTGTCTGCTGATCTTCTGAACAGAGTCTTCTGTTTCTCTGATTACAATAACAAACTTTTTTACCTTTTCAATTTCCGAAGGGCCTACATTGAAGGTCACCATAGAAATTCTTCTTCTTGAAAAAATAGCATTGATGCGGCTGATCAACCCTAAATAGTCTTCTGTATACGCTGTGATGGTATATTCTTTATAATCTGTTTTCATCTTTTTATTTTTACATTTTATTATTTAATACAATCTCCGAAACACTTTTTCCCTGGGGAATCATCGGAAATACATTGTGTTCTTTTCCTGTCATTACTTCAAGCAGGAAAGATCCTTTATGATCAAGCATTTCACGGAGTGCCCGTTTTAGTTCTTTCCTCTCGGATACTCTCTTTCCAGATATATTGTAGCCTTTTGCTACCTGAACAAAATCCGGACTCTGAATATCTACTGAGGAATATCTTTCTTCGTGAAACAATTCCTGCCACTGCCTTACCATTCCCAGATAGCAATTATTAAGAATTAAAATCTTTACTTCCGGGTGGTACTGCATTATAGTTCCAAGTTCCTGAATATTCATCTGCGCTCCCCCATCACCCATTACTGCAATCACAGGGCGATTGGTCTCTGCATAAGAAGCTCCTATCGCGGCGGGCAGACAGAATCCCATTGTTCCCAGCCCTCCGCTTGTTACATTGGTTCGGGAATGCTTGAAATGAGAGTAACGGCAAGTCGTCATCTGGTGCTGCCCTACATCTGTTACAATAATTGCTTCACCTTCTGTCATCTCATTCAGATGACGGATAACTTCCCCCATTGTAATCTCACCTTCTTCAGGGTACAGCTCTGTATTAATCAGATTGATAGTTTCAATTTCATGACATTTTTTAAATCTTTTATGCCAGTGATGATGTTCTCTTTTTATAATCCTTTCCGTAAGAAGAGGAAGAGTATGTTTGCAGTTCCCAAGAACCGGAACATCCACTTTTACGTTTTTATTAATCTCAGCATGATCAATATCAAAGTGAATAATCTTTGCCTGTTTTGCATACTGATCCAGTCTTCCGGTAACACGGTCATCAAACCTCATCCCGACAGCAATAAGAACATCACATTCGTTGGTTAATATATTCGGGCCATAGTTTCCGTGCATGCCTACCATTCCTACAGCTTGCGGATGATTGGTTGGGATAGCGCTCATTCCTAAAACAGTCCATGCTACCGGAATTCCCGATTTTTCAGCAAACTGTAAAAACTCTTTTTCTGCTTTCCCCAGCATAATCCCCTGCCCTGCAATGATGAATGGCTTTTCTCCATTATTGATAAGCTCTGCAGCTTTTTCGATACTATTAAAACATGGATCAGGATCCGGTTTATAACTCCTCAATGAATAACATGGAGAATATCCTTTATAAGCAACAGACTGCAGCTGGGCATTTTTAGTCACATCAATCAATACAGGACCGGGACGACCCGATTTTGCAATGTAAAATGCTTTTGCCAATACTTCGGAAAGCTCATTGGCATCAGTAACCTGATAATTCCATTTGGTAACCGGACTTGTAACGTTGATTACATCTATCTCCTGAAAGGCATCGGTTCCGAGAAGGTGTTCAAAAACCTGTCCTGTGATACATACCAAAGGAGTATTATCCAGTAGAGCATCTGCCAAACCTGTTACAAGATTAGTTGCTCCGGGTCCACTGGTTGCCAATACAACACCAACTTCTCCTGAGACTCTGGCTAAACCCTGCGCCGCATGTACAGCTGCCTGCTCATGGCGTACAAGTATATGTTTCAGATTTTCCTGATAGTCGTAAAGGGCATCATAAATAGGGATAATAGCACCTCCCGGATATCCGAAAACGGTTTTCACCCCTTCCTGCAGAAATGTTTCAAGAATGATACGGCTTCCGCTAAGTTGTATTTCTGTTG
The DNA here is from genome assembly GCF_003201365.1 of Chryseobacterium sp. CBTAP 102. NCBI lineage: Bacteria > Pseudomonadati > Bacteroidota > Flavobacteriia > Flavobacteriales > Weeksellaceae > Chryseobacterium > Chryseobacterium sp. CBTAP 102. The sequence continues at coordinate 86,995 of NZ_QICX01000008.1, read as the reverse complement.
ATGTATTAAGGTTTTCCATATTTTTTATTGAGTGATTTCGTCTGTTACACAGCCTTCTGCCGCTGATGATACTGTTAATGCATATTTATAAAGCAATCCTTTCTGTACTTTAAGGGGGGGCTTTTGCCATCCTTTCTTTCTTCTTTCTATTTCTTCTTCCGAAACTTTGAGCTGTATGGTATTGTTTACGGCATCAATTTCAATCAGGTCATCATTGTTTACAAAGGCGATCAGACCTCCTTCATGAGCTTCCGGAGTAATATGTCCTACTACAAAACCATGAGTTCCTCCGCTAAATCTTCCGTCTGTAATCAAGGCAACACTGCTTCCCAGTCCTACTCCTATCAGCGCGCTGGTAGGTTTCAGCATTTCCGGCATTCCGGGAGCTCCTTTCGGACCTTCATGACGAATGACAATGACATCACCATGCTGTACAGTTCCATCCTGAATTCCTCTGATCAGATTTTTTTCACCATCAAATACACGGGCTTTGCCTACGAAGCGTTCCCCCTCTTTCCCTGTAATCTTTGCAACACTTCCCTTTTCAGCAAGATTTCCATATAATATTCTCAGATGTCCTGTCTCTTTTACGGGTTCTGATAATGGTTTAATAATTTTTTGAGCATTAAAATCAAGATCAGGAACATTTTCTAAATTTTCGGCTACTGTTTTCCCGGTTACTGTTAAGCAATCACCGTGTAATAATCCCTGATTTAAAAGGTATTTCATTACTGACGGTATTCCTCCGTGTTCATACAGATCCTGCATCAGATATTTTCCGCTTGGCTTCAGGTCTGCCAGTACCGGAGTTTTATCACTCATCTTCTGGAAATCATCCTGAGTAAGCGGTACTCCAACACTTTTTGCCATAGCTATAAAATGTAAAACCGCATTGGTACTTCCTCCAAGAATAACAATCATACGAAGAGCGTTCTCAAAAGCTTTGCGGGTCATGATATCCGAAGGTTTAATATCTTTTTCCAATAATACTTTCAGATATTTTCCTGCTTCAAGACATTCTTCCTGTTTTTCTTTACTTAAAGCCGGGTTGGAAGAAGAATACGGAAGACTCATTCCTAAAGCCTCTATCGCGGAAGCCATTGTATTGGCTGTATACATTCCGCCACATGCGCCTGCCCCCGGACATGAATTCTTTACAACCCCATCAAAATCTTCTTCAGTGATTTCTCCTGCAATCTTTTTACCCAACGCTTCAAAAGCAGAAACAATATTAAGCTGTTCCCCTTTATAGCATCCCGGAGCTATAGTCCCTCCGTACACCATGATTGAGGGTCTGTTCAGTCTTCCCATCGCAATGATGGTTCCCGGCATATTTTTGTCGCAGCCTGGCAATGCGATCAATCCGTCGTAGTATTGTGCTCCACAGATGGCTTCGATACTGTCTGCAATTACATCACGGCTTACCAGAGAATAGCGCATTCCATCTGTTCCGTTGCTCATTCCGTCACTTACTCCGATGGTGTTAAAAATCAATCCGGCTAATCCATGATTCCATGTTCCTTTTTTTACAACCTGAGCAAGATCATTCAAATGCATATTGCAGGTGTTTCCATCATAGCCCATACTGGCGATTCCGACCTGAGCCTTGTGCATATCTTCTTCTGTAAATCCTATCCCGTACAACATAGCTTTGGCTGCGGGCTGTTCACTGTTCTGCGTGAATGTTTTTGAATATTTATTTAACATATTTATTATGCATTTCCTGTTCTTTTTCTCTCCTAAAAATGGAGTTCTTTACTAAATTTCGATCCAAAACTACATTTTGTAATATTCTTTTCATTTTCCGTTTTTCTAAAAAATACAATATTCAATCATTCACAAAATACACACAACCAATTAATAATCAAATATTTAAATCCTAAAAATCTACAATGACAGAACTCTTACCAATTTTAAATATGCCTGCTGTACTCTCCTGCTTGCCGTATTTTCCCAATTTTTGGCAAACGGAACATCATCAAGCGAATCCAGGGCAACAATTTCTGCTGCAGTACCACAAAAAAAGCCTGCATCTGCACCTCTCATTTCTTCCGGCTTAAAAAAGGTTTCTTTTACTGGAATATCAAGCTCATTACAAATCTCCATCACGGTTTGTCTTGTAATTCCCGGGAGGATACTTCCTTTGGCCGGAGTATATAAAACTCCATCTTTTTCGTAGAAAACATTAGCGCCTGAACTCTCGGCAACATTTCCGTTTTCATCCAGAACCAGTGCTTCATCATAGCCTTTGTCTTTGGCATCCTGACAGGCTAATATGGAATTTACATAATGCCCTCCTACTTTGGCCTCCACCTTAAAGGCTTTAGGATTAGGACGTTGAAAAGGAGAAGTCATAATTTTCATTTTATCTGCCAGATAGCCGTTGTTCCATTCCCAGGCAAGAAGAGACAGGTAGGATTTTTGTCCTTTTGAAAGTGACATATTGGGAGAACACGTAACCAATGGACGGATATAAGCATCTGTAAACCCATTTCGATCCAGAAGTTCATAAGTCAATTCTGTAAGCTGCTCTGCAGAATAATCAAAGGGAATATGCATGAGTTCTGCTGATCTTTTCAGTCTTTCGTAGTGTTCTTTTGCTTTGAAGATTTGGGTTCCCTGATCCGTACTGTAGGATTTGATTCCTTCAAAAACAGAGTAACCATAGTGAAGTGATTGTCCATAAAGATCTGTTCCGGCATCTTTTGCTTTCATAAATTTTCCGTCAAAATAGATTGTCGTGTCGTCGTTGTAATACATGTTATAGAGGTTTAAAAAAATTAATATTTGGAAATAAAAAAGCCCTCTCACGTTGTGAGAGGGCTCAATATATGTACAGTCATACATTTTCCTTCTCACAGACGCAAGGGAATAATAATGACGATAATAATTACTGATAATAACTGATACATATTTTTGTGCTATAAAAAATTAAAATAAAAAAAACCGTTTCATAATTTGAAACGGTTTTATATATAATTTAAATTAAAATCTATTTAAAATGCCGTTTCCTTACTGTTGTTAATGACAACAGCGATAATAGAAATGACAACAATATTTTTCTGATTCGTAAAATTCATATTGCAAATGTATAAACTTTTTAATTACTCACAAATTTTTTTTAAACTTTTTATTTTTTTCGTAAAAAAAGAGTCAGTGTTGCCTTTGCTGAAGCTACATCATGAACTCTTATAATTTTTGCTCCCTGTTCCAATACTTTCATATGAAGTTTTTGTGTTTCCTCATTGATATCAAGAGGTGATTTTCCCAAAGGTTTATAGATAAATGACTTTCTGGAAATACCTATTAAGACAGGGAATTTTCCAAGTCCGAGATATTTCACTTCCTGGATCATTTTCATCTGGTCATCTACTGTTTTTCCGAAACCAAAACCGGGATCAAGAATGATATCATTCACTCCTTTTTCTAAAAGTTCTTTTGTTTTTTTGGAAAAATATTGGTTCACTTCCAGCGTAATGTCTTCGAATTTAATTTTATCGTGCATGGTTTCGTAGGAAGGATTTACATGCATCAGGATGTAAGGAAGCTTCGTTTCAGCAGCTATATCAAACATTTCTGCATCATACTGACCGCCAGAAATATCGTTGATGAGATCTATTCCTTCATTAAATCCGAATCTTACTGTTTCTGCATAAAAACTATCAAGCGAAATCAGAGCTTCCGGAAATTCTTTTTTGATCAGAGAAATAAGATTTCCTATTCGGCTTATTTCTTCGGCAGCGTTTAAGAATTCGGCATTTGGACGTGTAGACTGAGGTCCGATATCCAGTATTTCAGCTCCTTCTTTCAACAGCTTTTCGGCATGATGCAACGCAGATTTTTCATTATTGAATTTTCCACCATCAGAGAATGAATCCGGTGTCAGATTAAGGATTCCCATGATTTTTGGAATGTCGAGCTGTACTAACCGGCCATTGCAATTGATTGAATAGGTTTTAGGGTCTGAGGGTTGTAAAGTTAGAGGGTTGGAGAGCATGAGTTGGATGATGATGGTTAAATGATAGTTGATAATTGATGAACGATTTCTGTACTGCAAAATTAGTGATTTATGAGTTTTTAATGAGAAGAAATTAGAATTTACAGTTTGGAAGCTAGAAGTTGGAGGCTGGATGTTAAATAAGCCCTCTTACTCTCCAACCCTCTTACTCACAAACTCAGCTTTTCAAATTCAAAAATCTAAAACCGAATTCGTATATTTGGAAGATTAAGAAAATTTATGCTAAAAACATCAGTACAGTTCGAGAAAGTTATCAGTCAGTGTCGTGATCTTTTCGGTAAAAAATTACAGGATTATGGTGCGGCATGGAGGGTTTTGAGGCCTAGTTCCATTACAGATCAGATTTATATCAAAGTCAACAGAATCCGTACGCTGCAGATGACTGATAAAAAAATGGTGGATGAGAGTGAGGAAGATGAATTTATCGCTATTGTGAACTATTCTATCATTGGGCTTATTCAGCTGGAGAAAGGTCTTTCCAATGATTTCAATGAAAATAAAGAAGAAATTTTAGGTCTGTATGACCAATATGCCAATGAAGCAAAAGCTTTGATGGAAAGAAAAAACCATGATTATGGTGAAGCATGGAGGGATATGAGAATTTCTTCCATTACGGATCTTATTTATCAGAAAGTATTGAGAACTAAGCAGATTGAAGACAATCAGGGAAAAACAATCGTTTCAGAAGGGCTTGATGCCAACTATTTCGATATGCTGAATTATTCGGTCTTCTGTCTGATCAAGTTTTCAGAAAAAGAAAATCAATTTGAACCCAAAACTATTTAATATGCTCAAAGGTTTATTACGCTTTATTATTGCTGTTATTTTTATCCTTTCAGGCTTTGTGAAAGCCGTGGATCTGGTAGGTTTTTCTTTCAAGATGGAAGAATATTTTGCGCCTCCGGTTTTCAACATGCTATTTTTAGAAAAGTTTGCCCTGCTGTTTTCCATTATTGTGGTGGTACTGGAGCTTTTCTTAGGGTTTATGCTCCTGCTTAAATTAAAGCTTAAATTTACCTTGTCCATATTAATCGCACTTTGTATTTTCTTTGGATTCCTTACATTCTATTCTGCCTATTTCAATGTGGTAACAGATTGTGGATGTTTTGGAGATGCCATTAAATTTACTCCCTGGCAGAGCTTCCTGAAGGATGTTATACTGCTCGTGGGATTGATTATTCTTTTTGTTCTGTACAGAAAAGATTTCCGTAAAAAGGATGAGTATGGAATCACTCAAAAAGAGCCTTCCAACACATTTAAATATATTCTTTTAACCATATTTTCTCTAGGGATGATTTACGTTATGGCACAAGGAATTATGCATGAACCGATCATTGATTTCCGTGATTATAAAATCGGTACTGATATTAAAGGTGAAAAAATAAAAATTGATAAAAATCCTTCAGAATATAAAACTTTCTACACGCTGAAAAATCAGAAGACAGGAGCCGTTGTAAAAGTAAATCAGGATGATTATATTAAAAAAACAGAATACTGGGCAGAAGGATCTCCCTGGAAAATTGAGGATGGAAAGAATGAATCTGTTCTGATCAAAGAAGGTTATAAATCTGAGATTGTAAAATTCAAGATTGAAGATCCTACAGGAATGGAAGTTACCCAGGAAATCATTAACGCTCCTAAAGCCATTCTGGTTTTCTCTTATCATCCAAAAGATGTTCCTGCAGATCTTCTTCAGAAAGTGGAAGCAAAAGTAAATACTCAGAAAGGAGCACTTATCTACGGCGTTTCCACCGAACCGAATACTTTTAAAACCATCAAAAATCTAATGATGGACGGAACTGCTATCAAAACAATAGCAAGAAGCAACCCATTTGTACTTATCCTTGAAAATGGAAAAATTGTGGATAAACAACCTGCAAAAGACTACATTACTAATTATAAATGATGAGTGATGAATTATAAATGATCTTTTTGACGAGAGCCAATCGTAGATCAATTATCAATTATCAATTATCAATTATCAATTATCAAATTTAAACACTAAACTTAAACATACAACAACCCATGCAAAAATCAAATAAATCAATCGCCGGCTATCACTTATTAATGATCCTTTCATCTGTAGACGGAGAATTTGCTCCTGAGGAAGGAATGCTGGTACAGCAATACATGGCAGATGAATTCCCGTTCAGAATGAATCTTGACAACGAGCTTGAAACGCTGGCACTTTTACAGCCTGAAGAATGGAAAGATCATTTTGAATTCCATGCAAGATGTTTCCATGAAGATTCCACCGAGGATGAACGTGTAAAATTTGTTCAGTTTGCAAAATCGCTGATCAAAGCCGATAATAAAGTAACCGAAGAGGAACATACGTTTTACGTTCTGTTGAAAAACCTTTGGGGATTATAACCTAAATACTGATTCACAAAAATCTTATGAAAAAAATTTATCTAGGATTATTAGTAATGAGTACATCCATATTTCAATCTCAGCAATTTCCGGACATGAAGACTCCTGTTGCAGAAAAGCAGGAACATATCAGAGAAATCCACGGTGATAGGGTTAATGATCCCTATTACTGGATGATTGATTATTTTAAAAAAGGGAAAGACTCTACCAAGGTCGTTGATTATTTAAAGGCTGAAAACACTTATTGGGAAGGCATGATGAAGGATACTGAACCTTTCAGAGAAAAGCTTTTCCAGGAAATGAAAGCCAGAATCAAAGAAAAAGACGAATCTGTACCGGTTTTCAAAAACGGATATTATTATTACAGCCGTACGGAAACCGGAAAACAATATTTTAAATACTGCAGAAAGAAAGGCAGTCTTACCGCCCCCGAAGAAATTCTTCTTGATGTGGACAAGCTGGCGGAAGGGCATCCTTATTATGCGGCTTCAGGTTTCAGCATCAGCCCTAATAACACCAAAATGATTTACGGAGTAGATGATGTTTCCAGAAGACAATATAAACTATTTTTAAAAGATCTTTCAACGGGTAAAACCACTGATCTTGGTATTAAAAATACCACAGGCTCTGCAACCTGGGCTAATGATAATAAAACAATATTCTATACTGCCAAGAATCCGGAAACTCTCTTAACAGAAAAAATTTTCAGGCATACTTTAGGAACAGATTCCACAAAAGATGTTTTAGTATATGAAGAAAAGGATAAAACCAATTATATAGGGGTAGGAAAAACGAAAAACAATAAGTTTATACTGATTGACTCCCGTGCTACTACTTCTTCCGAAACAAGATATCTGGATGCTAATGATCCTAACGGAAATTTCAAAATTTTCCAGCCAAGAATAAAAGATGTTTTGTATGATGTAACTTCACTGGAAGATAAATTTCTGGTCATTACGAATAAAGACGCTCTTAATTTTAAAGTAGTGGAAACTCCATTAAATAAAACGGGTGTAGAAAACTGGAAAGATTTTATTCCTCACAGAAACGATGTGCTGATGGAAGACATTAGTGCGTTTAAAAATTATCTGGTTTTCAGTGAAAGACAGAACGGGCTTTCCCAATTGGTCATCTACGACAGAAAAACCGGAAAAAAAGAATTTCTGAAATTCGATGAACCGGTATACACCGTTTACCCTTCCGGAAATCCGGAATACAATACCGATAACTTCCGTTTCGGATATACTTCCATGATTACGCCAAGTTCTCAGTATGAGCAGAATTTGAAAACAGGAAAAAGAACTCTTCTGAAGCAACAGGAAGTACTAGGTGGATATAACAAAGAAAACTACATCACGGAAAGACTTTTTGCGACAGCCAAAGACGGAACGAAAATCCCGATTTCAATAGTTTATAAAAAAGGATTTAAGAAAAACGGTAATAATCCTTTATTATTATACGCTTATGGTTCTTATGGCAGCTCTATGGATGCTACATTCAGCAGTACCAGACTCAGCCTTCTGGACAGAGGTTTTGCATTTGCAATTGCACACATCCGCGGAGGCCAGGAAATGGGAAGGCAATGGTATGAAGACGGAAAAATGATGAAAAAGAAAAACACATTTACCGATTTCATTGATGCAGGAGAATATCTGGTGAAAGAAAAATATACTTCACCTAAGCACCTTTATGCTCAGGGAGGAAGTGCTGGAGGTCTTTTAATGGGAGCAGTGGCCAATATGAGCCCTAATCTTTGGAATGGTGTTATTTCACAGGTTCCTTTTGTAGATGTAGTGAATACCATGCTTGACACGAGTATTCCTCTGACAACCAATGAATATGACGAATGGGGAAATCCAAATAATAAGGAAGCTTATTTCTATATGAAATCTTACTCTCCGTATGAAAATATAGAAAAGAAAAACTATCCGAATCTTTTGGTAACAACAGGATTACATGATTCTCAGGTACAATATTTTGAACCTGCAAAATGGGTTGCCAAACTTAGGGATATGAAAACAGATAAAAATGTATTGCTATTAAAAACAGATATGGCTTACGGTCATGGCGGCGCTTCCGGAAGGTTTGATTATCTGAAGGATGTAGCTTTGGTGTATGCGTTCATGTTTAAATTAGAAGGTATTACTAAGTAATGGGCCTCGCAGATTTTACAAAAAGAAATAATTAAAAATAAATAAATCTATATTTAAATCTTATGAGAAGAAAAATAGTTGCAGGAAACTGGAAAATGAACAAAAATGTAATTGATGCACAACAATTAATGATTCAGTTACTAAGCTATAAAAACAACAATGCTACCAACTGTGAGGTTTGGATTGCTCCACCTGCATTGTATCTGATGATGGCAAAAGATGTTTTTGAAAAAGATGAAATCGGGGTGTTTTCTCAGGATATGAGCGAGCATGAAAGCGGAGCTTATACTGGTGAAATTTCTGCTGATATGCTGGAATCTATTGATGCAACAGGTTCATTAATCGGGCACTCCGAAAGAAGACAATACCACGGAGAAACAGATTCTCACTGTAACAGAAAAATCAAATTAGCGCTTGATAAAGGTCTTATTCCTGTTTACTGTAACGGAGAAACTCTTGAGCAGAGAAAAGCAGGACAACACCTTGAAGTCGTAAAAAATCAGACTGAAGTAGCTCTTTTTACGCTTTCTGCTGAAGAGATCAAAAAAGTTGTGATTGCTTACGAGCCGGTTTGGGCTATCGGAACGGGAGAAACGGCAAGTCCGGAGCAGGCTCAGGAAATCCATGCTCACATCAGAAATATTATTGCTGCAAAATACGGACAGGAAGTTGCTGACGAGATTTCTATCCTTTACGGAGGATCTGTAAAGCCGGACAATGCTAAAGAAATATTCTCTCAGCCGGATATCGACGGTGGTCTTATCGGAGGAGCAGCTTTGAAATTGGAAGATTTTTCTAAGATCATTGAAGCTTTTAATTAAAATAAAGAATCTTTTAGGACAAACATGAAAAATTTCATTTTGATATTCTTCGGACTTCTTTTATTTGATTTTCTTTATGTATTTGTTTATGATCAGTTTTTAATTGGCATAAAACCTGACTTTTTGAGTTATCTATTGGCTCTGATCAAGGTTCTGGCATTATTTCCAGCAGTTTTATTTAATAAATCATTGCCCTTCTATGCCATTATTCCAACTTATCAGGCGGTATTCATATTCATTGGAAACGTTCTGATACAAACTTTTTTAGTATATAGATTTTTCTTTAAAAAGAGAAAGGTTAGCTCACAATAAAAAGCGGCGGGATCTTCGATCCCGCCGCTTTTCGTTAAAAAAAATCCAATTATTGAATATCGACTACATACATCGTTCCTTTGTCTACTTTACCTGTCTTAGGTAAAATTTTGGCTTTTGGATTTCCGTTTCCATCATCTACTACTCCAAAGTCATCATCATTGAAAACAGCCAGTTTATTATTTCCCAAATAAACAATTCCCTCGAATTTATCGTGTTCGTAGCCCAGTTTTGCTACCAGATCTACGGCTAATGTTTTGGTAACAGGCTTTATTCCGGCATTGCTAATTTCATCCCATGAGCATTGCTCTAAAGATTTACCGTTAATTTTCATTCCGTCTACAGCATTTATATCAGCTCCGTTTACATCACTGGCATTGCTTAAGTTTATTCTGTATACTTTTTTTATACCTCCCTGAGAACCGAAATTTCCGTCTCTTTCAATCACCAGGAATTCATTGTTACTTAATGCGGTAATATCACACACCGAATCAGAAGCACCTCCGTCCTGTCTATATAAAAACTGTCTGGTTTGCCCTGTAATAATATCAAAAGTGACAATTCTCGTTAAAGTGGTATTGGTTGCCAATGCTTTGCTGGGGACAAGCATCATTGACTGTATTGTTCCTACCAGCGTTCTTCCATCCGGAGTGATGCAAAGTCCTTCCATTCCTCTGTTGGCTCTTCTTTTGGCTAAAACAGCAGGTAATTTTCTTGGTCCTGTATCTACCCCAATCGGGCTTATTCTCTCCATCTCCATTCCATCAGCATTGTAATGCACAATGTGCGGTCCATATTCATCGGAAACCCAGAATGTACCATCAGCAGCAGCAACAATACTTTCACTGTCCAATCCATATTTATCTGTCCCTAAAATATTGCCGGAAGCATCATAAGCAATTTCCCCAGTACTTCCCATTCCGACAGGGTTTGGAAGTCCGGTAATTGGTTGTCCGTATGGATTTTTAAGTTTAATATATTTAATTACCTCTATATTTCCGTCAGCATTGATTTTAAAATGCATAATGGTTGGGGTAAAATTAGGAGCAAGAAACTTTTTACCATTCTGGAAATCGGTATTAGGACCTCTATCCGTAATGACGTAGAATTCACCTTTTCTTGTAGGGTGAGCGGCTGCACCGGAGCCAAATCCTCCGTTTATCACATCTACTCCATTGATGGCAGCAAGTTTTGTAAATGGAAATTCCTGAGGCAGTTTGGAATAATTAATATCCTGATTAATCATTGTGGTATCGTCATCATTTTTACATGAAGCCAATACTGCCAGCACTACGGCAGACAATAGCAATTTTTTCATATTTACTTTTATGGCTGCGAAAGTATAAATTGATTGTAAACTGATCTTGAATATAATGATAATTGTTTTTTAACAATAGAACAGATAAAATAGTTTGAAAGTGAACACAAAAACAACAGATTTATAAATAAAAATTCAATAATCCGGTTGAGTAAACAATCAATATGAAAATCAAATTTTTAAGAATATCTGAAAAATAATAATTCACAAAACGGACTCACAGATTTATATGATATATTTGCAGCGTTTTAAGGCTGAACAATGTTCATTAATAGGGAATCAAGTGAGAATGATATTCAAATCTTGAGCTGTACCCGCAACTGTAAACTGTTTAAACTTACCACACAAAAATCCACTGGATCTTAAAATCCGGGAAGGAAGCTGTAAGATGTGAGCCAGGAGACCTGCCTTAGAATACTGACTTCAGAGAACCAACTGTTTCTACTCTGAAGATAAGTTTCGGGAATAAAACTTTAAATTAATTATATCATGAGGAAAATTTATCTTTTTTTCTTACTGCTTTGCATGCAGGTATTATCGGCCCAATTCACAGAAAACGACATTAAATTTTGGGTAGGAACCGGATCTAAAAAAGCATATTTCATTGCGGACTTTAATGACAACAGCACACCCAATTCTTATGCATGGGGATACCGTTTTGATGGCGATGGCCTTTTGATGGAAGATCTTATCAATGCAATTGTGGCAGCAGAATCCAAAATGCAGGTTGACATTCCTACAGGATATCTTTCTATTCTGAATTATAATCATCACACATCCACTACTGATGACAGCTGGATAACATGGTCTGGATCCAGCTCATCAAACATGACTTGGAACAATGGGGTAGGTTATACTCCTTTGGTGGACGGAAAATGGTATGGGGTTACATACGGCCTTGATCATTATGATATTCCTCCCTCTCCTCCCGTTCCAGCCTACAGTTCTGCATGGTTTACTCCGTCTCAGGTTACAAACTGGGTGGGAAGCGGAAGTAATAAAAGCCTAATAGTTATTGATTTCGGAACTGATAATGCTAACGGGAATGCCAATTCTTTTGTTTATGGAATTAAATATAACGGAAGCATCACTGCTGAACAGGCGTTACAATTGATCCAGGCTCAAGATTCCTATTTTAATTTTGCATCAGCGAATAATCAGATTACTACCCTATCATTAAATTCCTTTACCGGAAATACTTCCGGATCAGACAGCTGGAAATTGTATAAAGGAAAAGACCTATCAAGCTGGCAAGCGAAAGCCAATCTTTCTCAGATTCAACTGGGCAATAAGGATTGGTTTGGATTAAGTTTCGGGCAAAGAAGACCATTTACACCCACCGAGGCACAGCTGACTTTAGGGATTTCTTCTGTTACAAAGAAAAAATTCAGTGTTTATCCAAATCCGGCAAGTAATTTCATTCAGATTGAAACGGCTGAGAAACTGAAAGAAGTGAATATTTATTCAGCTACAGGACAGAAAATAATGACTTCTCAGGTTACTAAGATTGATGTTCATTCTTTAAACACAGGTGTTTATTTTGTTGAGATTAAAACCAATGATAGTTCCACGATACATAAGATGGTTAAGAAATAAAGAAAAGTACCTTTAAAAAGGCGCTTTTTTAATGAGGATATGTGGAAAATCACCCCGTCAAAAATTCTTTGAATTTTCGCGACCTTTCCAAAGGATGGGAATTTTTACATCTTCAGTTGGAGTTTGGCCTGGATTACAGATTCCTTCTGAATAATCAAGAATACAGTTCAAAATCCATAATTGATTCAACAAAAAAACCGCACCAGATGGGTGCGGTTTTCTTATGATATTACCATCAATTATTTTTTCTCAGTAGATCTTTGTAAAACCTCATCTACCATTCCGTAGCCTTTAGCTTCTTCAGAAGTCATCCAGTAATCTCTGTCAGATGATTTTTCTACCCACTCATATGTTTGTCCTGAGTGATGGCCGATGATTTCATAAAGCTCCTGCTTCAGTTTCAACATCTCTCTCAAGTTGATCTCCATATCAGAAGCGACCCCCTGCGCACCTCCTGAAGGCTGGTGAATCATTACTCTGGAATGTTTAAGCGCAGAACGCTTTCCTTTTTCTCCGGCAACCAGTAATACAGCTCCCATGGAAGCAGCCATACCTGTACAGATAGTCGCTACATCCGGCTTGATGATCTGCATAGTGTCATAAATACCTAAACCTGCATAAACACTACCACCAGGAGAGTTGATATAGATCTGAATATCTTTTGAAGGATCAGCACTTTCTAAGAATAAAAGCTGAGCCGTAACGATGTTTGCAACCTGATCATCAATACCTGTTCCCAGGAAGATAATTCTGTCCATCATCAAACGGGAGAAAACGTCCATCTGGGCAACGTTTAATCTTCTCTCTTCCATGATGTACGGAGTAAGATTCGTTGGGCCATACATTCCCATATACTGATCGGTAACCAAACCGTTGTTTCCTAAATGTTTTACAGAGAAATCTCTGAATTCCTTTTTAATGTCCATATTTCTATTATGTATTATTTTTAAAATATTCTCGAAGTTTAAATTACAATATTTATTCCTAAAATTTTATAGGACTTTTTGTCACAGAACATCAAAAAAATCTGACTTCAAATTATCTTTTTCTATCTACATAAATCCCTTTGATAGGCGAATATTCGATGATATTGCTCAACCGTATGGAAGCCTGCTTCAGTAAAGTGATTTTTTTGATCAGCTCATAATACTTTACTTCATCTGTACTGCTGTACTGATCAAGTTCTTTGGCTGTTTCCCTGATCAGATAATCAATATATCTGTATTTATGTAACAGAACATCTCCCTGAATCTGATCTGCCAATTTATCACCATAATTGGGAGGGTAAATATTTCTGGAAGCCCAGTTTTCAAGCTCATCCAGCGGGATCAGAGCATCTACAACCTTTGTGGTGATTTCTTCGTCCATAAAAGATACAAAAAAGTTTCCACTTCTGAGTTCATCTTTTTGAATCCCTTCCCTCACCTGATTGATAATAATTTCATTTTCTCTGACTAAAAATGTATACTGCTCCTCTTCGAAATGATGAAGGATTTCTTCAATAACAGTTATCTCATATTCTTCATTCTGTTCGTTTTTTCTTTTCAGAATAATATCTCCGAACATCAGCATATGATCTACCAGTTTGTTTTCCATGAACAGTACATCATACAGAAAAGGATCTTCTTTTTCCTTATCCAAAGGAACAATCTCCATCTTTGGAGCTGCTTTTTCCTTCTGCTGCTGAACATGATGGGTCTGATTTTGCGTGATCTGCTTCTGAACATCCAGCTCATTAAACAAGCTTTGCTCCGAAAGTCCGAATTTGTTGGAAACCTCTTTAAGGTAAACCTCTCTTTTCAGGGCATTCTGTACAAAAGAAACAGATTTTACAATATCTCTGATCGCTTCAGCCTTTTTAATAGGATCATTCCCGATATCCCTCAGAAGAATTTCCGCCTTAAAGTCGATGAAATCCATCGCTTCATTTTCGATGTATTTTTCAACATACTCCTGCGGATGTTTTCTGGCAAAGGAATCCGGGTCATCTCCGTCAGGGAAAAGCAGAACACGGATGTTCATTCCCTCAGTCAGTAACATATCAATACTTCGGAAACTGGCTTTGATACCTGCATTATCACCGTCAAAAAGAATCGTTACATTTTCCGTAAGTCTCTTAATAAGTTTGATTTGTTCTGTTGTCAAAGACGTTCCGGAACTTGCCACTACGTTTTCGATCCCGGACATATGAAGTGAAATCACATCCATATATCCTTCCACCAAAAGACAGGCATTCTTTCTTGAAATCGCTTGTTTACTCTGGTTTAATCCATAAAGAACATTGGATTTATGGTAGATCTCTGTTTCCGGTGAATTGAGATATTTTGCTGTTTTGACATTGTTCTTCAGGATTCTTGCCCCAAAACCTAAAACCCTTCCTGAAAAACTGTGAATAGGGAAAATGACCCTTTCTCTGAAACGGTCAACACCAGCAGGTGTATTTTCCGGAAATATAGAAAGTCCGGATTTCTCAAGAATTTCTTTATTATATCCTTTTTCCAGTGCATAAGCTGTAAAAGCATTCTTCTTCTCGGGAGAATATCCCAGCTGGAACTTTTTAATAATATCATCCCGGAGTTCTCTCTCTTTGAAATAAGAAAGACCTATGCTTCTGCCTTCCTGATCATCCCAAAGAATCTCCTGAAAATAAGTATTCGCTACTTCATGGATTTTATACAGCAGATCTTTTTCAGTCTGTGCATTTTTTGCTTCTTCAGAAATTTCACGCTGGTCTTCTTCAATTTCAATTCCATATTTTTTTGCAGCGTGGCGAAGTGCCTCAGGATAAGTAAAGTTCTCAATTTCCATAAGGAAAGAGATGGCTGTACCACCTTTTCCTGTAGAGAAATCCTTCCAGATCTGTTTGCTGGCAGAAACTACAAAACTGGGTGTTTTTTCATCATGAAAAGGACTGAGTCCTTTATAGTTAGACCCTGCTCTTTTCAGCTGCACATATTCGCCTACAATCTCTTCAACGCGGATTGTGGAGAATATCTTATCAATGGTCTGTTTGGAAATCATGCTGTAAAATTAAGTATTTTTATGGATAAGTTGGAAGAGTTTCAAAGTTTGAGAGTCGGAGGGTTTGAGGGTTTAAGAGTGGGCGTGTAAAAGTTGTTCTTTACAACCTCCAGCCTCTAACTTCCAGCTTCCAGCCTGCAATTTATAATTTCTGACTTCTTCCACTCATTAAAAACTCATAAATCACTATTTTTGCAAAACAAATTAGTATATGCAGTTCACTATCAATACAATCGAAGACTGGCAGGAAGTTGTTGACACCATCATTCCTCAATTAAAACATAATATCTTTTTATTAAAGGGAAATCTTGGAGCCGGGAAGACGACCTTCACGCAATTTCTGCTTAAAAACATGGGCAGCAAAGACGAAGTAAACTCTCCTACTTATTCTATTGTGAATGAATACAATACTGAAAAGGGAAAAGTATATCATTTTGATCTTTACCGCCTGAAAAATATTGAAGAAGTCTATGATATCGGAATTGAAGAATACCTGGACAACTCTTTTTTATGCATCATCGAGTGGCCGGAAGTCTATGAAGAGGAGCTTTATGGTCTTAACTACCACACAATGAGCATTGTGAATACGGATGAAAAAAGAGAAATTTCATTCGAGTAAATATTATGTATCTTTGCTTCTTAATTGAGTGTAAAAAACAATCTGTAAGACATAATTTAATTTAAGGATGAGTACAAATATTTTTACTCCTTTCACAGAAGAAGAATTAATGCCGAAAGAGGAAAAATTGGAGGTTATAAAGAAGGGAAAACAGTTCAGTATTGGAATTCCTAAAGAAACCTGTCTCAACGAAAGGAGAACCTGCATTACTCCTGACGCCGTACAGGTGTTGGTAGAACACGGCCATGAGATCATTATTGAGGCGGGGGCCGGAGAAGGTTCATTCTTTACAGATTTACAATATTCGGAATCAGGAGCGAAGATCACTAATGATCCTAAGGAAGCTTTCGGACAGGATCTTATCCTGAAGATAAATCCTCCTACAGAAGATGAAATTGAGTACATGAAACCTAATACTTATCTGGTTTCGGCACTTCAGATCAATCTCAGAGACAAGGAATATTTCTTAAAGCTTGCAGAGAAAAAAATAAATGCCATCGCCTTTGAATTTATCGTGGATGAATACAAGCAGCTAGCTTTGGTAAGACTGGTCGGGGAAATTGCAGGTACCGTTTCTATTTTATACGCTTCCGAATTATTAGCCTTATCCAATGGTTTAATGCTGGGCGGAATTACAGGAGTAAGACCTGCAGAAGTTGTGATTCTTGGAGCCGGAATTGTAGGGGAATTTGCTACAAAAGCAGCAATAGGTCTTGGAGCCAGCGTAAAAGTTTTCGATAACTCTTTATCAAAACTGAGAAGACTCCATACTATCGTTGACAGCCGTGTACCTACTTCCATTATTGATCCCAAAGAACTCAGCAAAAGCTTAAGACGTGCCGACGTGGTGATTGGAGCCCTTCCAAGATTGAACATGACCCCTATCGTTACCGAAGATATGGTCATGAAAATGAAAAAAGGCAGTGTAATCATTGACATCACCATAGACAACGGTAAAGTGATTGAAACTTCAGAGCTTACCACCATGGAAGATCCTTATATCATCAAGCATGGTGTTATCCACTGCGGACTTCCGAACCTTACTTCAAGAATGCCGAGAACCACCACCAAGGCCATCTCGAATTTCTTCCTTTCCTATATTTTAAATTATGACGAGGAGGGCGGCTTTGAAAACATGCTGATCCGCAAAAATGAAATGAAGCAGAGCTTATATATGTACAAAGGAAGACATACCAAGAAGATCATCTGCGACCGTTTCGGACTTACGTACCACGATATCAATCTTTTAATTTTCTAATGAAGAAACTGAAATTTTATGCAATAGGCTTCGTTCCGGGGCTTTTGATCGTATTTTTTATTTTAAACAAAAAAGGAGCAAGCTGCAGCGGTTATTTACCGAACAGCCGCGTTATTGCTGAAAGTCTTTCCAAAGAATTCAAATATTCTGAAGAGGCTAAAAATGCAATGACGACCTACAAGATTGATGAGAAATTTATAAAAGACAGTATTATTACGAACGGAAAAGTAGACTTTGACCGCAGCCATGCTCAGAAAAAACCTTGTCCTGATTATCTTATCACTTATCCTGAAAAAAATCCTTCTTACGAGATCACTTTTGAAAAATGTGAAGAAACCATGACGGTTAACGGTCTTAAAAAACTGAAATAGTTTTCAATAACAACAAGCTATGGACGGCAATTACTACATGATTCATGACTATCTGATATTCATCGGAGTTTTTGCCATTTTTCTTTTCCTGACAATAAGCATTTATCTTTTCAGCCAGAATCAGAAGCTGAAACAAAGAAATACCAAATTGTCAGAAACCAATAAGCTTATTGAACAGCGTCTGAATGAAGTTCGTCTGGAACATATCGGGACAAAGCTGAATCCGCATCTGTTTAAGAATATTCTCAATTCGGTGCAGTCTCATGCCTATCAGACGTATGATAAAATGCGTCATTCTGAATGATGAATTACTGGACATCAGTTAATTAAAGCTTCTATGCGAACTGATTGACGATGTAGAAGTGGTAAAAGCATTCAATGATCCTAAAGTTCTCCTGAACGAAATAGACAAAATCTTTACCCAAGCTGTACCTTCAAATTTCCCTGGAAAGACATATGGTCAGTCTACAACCCAAGAAGTGCAAGCAGCTTTATGGAAATTAACTTTAATGAAGAGGAAAAAACAAATACAAAATAACTTATAACCAAAGAATAAGATAATACTATGTGCCGATATGCCATGATGGTTTACAAAGGACATTATGCCTGTTTCAACTGCCAGAAAACATTCAAACGCCGCCACCTGAAAGATGTGGACCGGGATGTTCAGACCTCTGTGGAAGCCAAGTGTCCGGAATGTGGGAATCTGATGGCTAATATGGGACTTGACTTTAAGTCGCCGCCCAAAAATGATGACAAGCAATGGGCTCACATCCGGGATTTGTATACGGTTGGAATCACTTTTCATTCCTGTGGATGCTCGGGACCGGGATATATTCCCCAGGACCGGAAGGCTATTATTGATTACCTTGAAAAAGTTCGTTCAGAATATATGAAATCTCTGGTATTCTGGAGATACCGGATAGAGCCTGAAAATAAAAAAGAACGCGAACTGGACTATCAAAAAAACAGCTCACACCTATGGGCCGTCAACCGTAATGCTTTCAAAGAAACGGTGACCAATCAGGAAGGAATTAACTATTGGCTTAAAAGAATCACTGAACTGGAAGAAAGGCTGAATATTATCAAAGCTGATAAACCATAACGCTACTCTAATTTACAAGCTTCAGAAGCTTTTTGAAACTCTCTGTTAAGTTTTTCTCCTGTTCATACGGATAATCAGCACTGATATTAAATCCACGTCCTGTAGTATTGGTGATCATAATGATATTTCCATTTTCAAAATAATTCCGGGTCATTATTACTTTTGATTTTTTCAAGTCAAATGCTTCCATGTCATTATTTTCTTTCATTGCTTTAGTGTCATAGAAAAGCGGTCGGTTATACCTGTACTCTTTCTCGAAAACAAAAGAAAGCTGTCCGTTCATAAGATAATATTCTATCAGCATTTGTCCCATTTCTCCATAATGTCTGGCTATAACTTTTTCCAGCCCTTTATCTGTATAATAAAATGTGGCCTCCCCGCCTTCTGCAGATTCTCCTTCAATATCCTTCTTTTTGACAGAAGTCCATTTTGTCACGGAATTGATACTTTTAAAATTAGCCTGGATAGGTTTTATCCTGTTTTTTAAACTCTTGCTGCCCATAGTATCTTTGTCAATCAATGTTTCACCCATCTTTACAGTATCCTGTGCTTTAGTGGTGAAAAAACAGGTAATCGATCACCGGACTTTTGAGCATATGCAGAACTCAAACTGATCCATATTATGAAAAATCCATGCAAGAATCTATTCTTCATATTTTCTTTTTTATAGCTTTAAAATTAATAATAACTTTTGGTTGTATTGTATATCATGAAACCACAAAAGTCACAAGAGTTTTTTTGGCTTGCTTTAAACTGTTTTTAAAAGTACATAAGTTTTAAAATATAGCTGCTTAGATTCCTACGGAATGACATAATTGGAGTGATAGTTTTACCCATACAGTTTGTCATTCCGTAGAATCAAGCCACATTAAACCAACACGAAAAGCATCAACAAAAACTCCAATACTGACCAGCATCACAACTGAAGACGTAAAATTCCCATCCTCCGGAGGCATGCGAAAATTCAAAGAATTTTTGACGGGGTTGTTTTCTGTACGACATCAATCTCATGTCGTAATTCTACGACAATTTTTAAAATTTAATTCCAAAAATTAATTTAAAATAGAGTTTTTTAATAGCTTTATCTGATAATTCACTTTGGATGGAAATTGATTTCTTACAATATCAGGTACGAAACGGAGACACGCTTACCTCCATTGCTTCCCGGCTGGGTATGACCAGTGAAGAGCTTAAGCTGTTTCATAATTCCCATTGCCCGAAAATGGATAAAGTATGGTTTGAAAACCTTAATGAAGTTAAAAGAATCTATGTTCCAACTGATTTCAAAACCGAAATGCAAAAAGAACAGAAAAGGAAAAACACCCTTCCTGCTCAGCTATCAGATGCTTTTTTTGCTAAAAGATATACGGTTCAGGAAACGTTTGAATCTACTTTTCAATCTCCGGTAAGCATTCATTATACTATTCAGCTTGATCTTCAGAAAAACAAAAATACAGATCAGTATGTCGTTAGTTACAGTCAAAAAGATTTTAAATCCGGAGGAAATGAACCGGATGATAAGGTAAGCGGCCTTTCTATAGCCTGCATGAAAAGTATTATGCCGCTTGAATTTATCCTAGATGAACAAGGCAGGATAAAAGGATTGACAGATCATAAAAAAATCACTGACACTTTTACCAGGCAGCGTAAAGAGCTTGAAGCGTTTTATATAGGCGAAATCGCTCAAAATTATATGGATTCTTTTGAAAGGAGTATCAGCAATGAAGCGTTTTTATTACGACAATTTCAGAGTACGCTTCTGTTTCAGGCCCTGTTTCCCCAAACAGACTGGTTCCGGAGAAAGATAAAGTGGACAGAACATTTTTATTTTATACAGAACTCATTTCCGGTAGCCTGTGAAATCAATACTGAACAGAAAAATGAAGAAGAAGACTCTGTTTTGACTATTTTAAACGGAAAAATCACCGAAAAATGCACTTCACAGGAGATCATGCGCGGGATCAGACTCAAAGAATCAGCAGCAATACCAGCTTCAGGAAATATTGTATTAGAATACACCACTCACACTAAAAACAAGAATCTTCTTCAGGCTAAAGCCTCGGTTTTACTCAGCCATGAAGAGGTATTGATACACCAACATCACATCATTATAACACAAGGATAATATGAAAAATTATGTCATACAAAAAGGCGATACTTTCAGTTCACTGGCCCGGCAGCTTAAGCTGAAAAATGAAGGTATTTTAAAAACTTACCATAATCTCCACTGCCCGCCGGAAGACATCATGGAGGAACCTGTTCCGGGAAAAACGATTTTGATTCCGGAAGATCCACAGCTCATGACTGAGGAAACAGAACCTCAAAATATAGCTGCATCTTCTCAGGAGGAATCTACAGAAAATGCAGGTTCTGATGAAGGAGATTCAACGGAAGAAACTCCACAAAATGAAGAGCAGTCATCCGGAAAAACGGAACAACAAAGTGATAAAGAAGACAGTGGTTCCAGTCCTCATGAAGGAAAATATTTCATTGTGCAGAAAGGAACCGTGCAATGCAATCAGGGATTTAAATTTCCAAAATTTAAAGTGACCAGCCACCAGAAACACTACTGGAATGATGAAGAAGGAAACGCTGATTATCTGGCCGTAACAGAGGATGATCTTCAGCTCGATCCTGCGGCACAGCCGTTTGGACAATGCAAACTAAAGCCAAGTTCGGGAGGATATCTTCCGTGTGCTTATGCTCCAGCCGGAAAGTGGCAGAAGACGTATGAAAAAGTAAAAGTGATGGGAAAAAGCTGTCTTACGGAAATCTCAGAACTCATGTGCAGTACGGGAGGGAAAATTACCATCCTCAAACACGGACAGCAAAGCGAAGTCGGTAAAAGCCAGGTTGCCAAAGCAAGTACGCAGGAACAGCAGGTTTATAATCCCGTTGTGGATTTTGATGAATTCAAGGAAGATACAAAAGATACAGACCAACTTTATTACAGCTAAGCCATGACAGGAACTATTATCGGGAATCAGAATCCTCTGGTAGGAACAACTTATACCTACGAAATAAAACCTTCAGGACTGTCATTTGGTCTTAAAGGTGATTATGAATGGTATCTCTTTAAGAAACAAAAGAACGGAAGCTGGAAAGATATCACAGGAAAGCCCAAGACCGGTGAAAAGGTAACGTACAACTTTGGGGAAATAGCACTGGGAATAGAGTTTCAAATGAAAGTCTATGAGATTAAAAAAGGTCTTTTACCCGGACTTCCCTCTACCAGAGAACTGGCTGGCAGCTGTATATTAATTCCTACCAGCAATAAGGTTCCGAAGATTGATAAAGTAGTACTCTTCAACAGAGGAGCAAAAGACGTTAATAAAGCCAGCTACCGTGATACTCTTATTGCGCAGGCTCATTGTATTGCGATGTTTAATAAAGAGATTGAGTTTCTCCTTTGGGAAGATGACGCGCCTGGAAAAGGGCACGATGCCGGTATTAACAAAAACAACCGTCACACCCGCAGCTATAAGGCTCGCGTCAATGAAAAAGGCATTGCAGAAGTATCAATACCTCTGATGTCTGATGAAAAAATCCTTCGTCAGATGGCCAATCAGTTTCTGATGAAAGGTGACAGGAATGAAGGCGCAAATCATGAGTATTATGTTACGGCCACCTACTCCGGAAAAATTCAGGGTGCCAGCCAGGTGAATGTAGATGTGGCTAACCCTGATCATAAAGGACAGCCTCAAAATCAGCCCAAACCCAAGCCGCAACCTGAGAAACACACTCCAAAATTCCCGGCCGCACAAGGAGGTGGTCCCAAACAGCCGGATCCTAAAGGCAATATTATAGAAGCTGTTTTCATAGATGATAAAGGAAATGAACTTTCCAAAGTCCCTGTAGGTGATAAAGTAAGGGTACGAATCCACTCCAAAAATATGGTGGGAAAACACATCCAATATGTAGTCTGGGAATATGATACCACTTCCAATGATGAAGTCTACAGAAGCGGAAATATTAAAATTCCTGCCGATGTATGTGATACTTCAGGATTTGTCATTACCAAAGATATTTTTGGAAAAGGAATAGACTCTCCTATCGGCGATCCGGATTCCGATACACAAAATTATTTCATCGAAATTATCTCCAAGGATCTTTCTGCAGAATCTCAGAAATTTGGGGTAAATTCGGAAGGACTGATGAAGGTGGAGAAGGTGAAAAGTGCGGCGGGGGTGCAGAAGCAGCCGAAAACAGACAAAGGATGCGGTGGCAAATATTGTATTGATAAAAACTCCCCTCCTAGCGAGCTAATTAGAGAAATTAATATTCGCTTAGCTGGTTTTGGAGGAAATGTACCTACAGATAAATTTACAGACAGAACTGAAAAAATGGTTAAGCAGTTTCAGAGAGATTATATGAAGGTGACAGAAACTGGAAAAGTTTGTGGTAATGTTTTGAGAGCCATTGATGAGTTTGCTATAAAATATCCGGTTAATATTAATGAAGCAAAATGTCCTTGTGGTCAATGTTCAGGATTCGGTAATGGTTTATTCCCTGAACAAAAAAATAATTCTAAAATATCTGAAAAAAATAGAAAATATGAATATCCTGGGATTCATAGATCCTTATTATGGGTAGAAAAAGCAATTAAATTTTATTTATCAAATCAAGAAAAACAAAATGGTTTAAAAGTAGGATTAATTTTTTCTGGATATAGATGCAACGCAAATAACAAAAAAAATAGAAGGAGTAGTACTAATCATATGGGTAAAGCTCTTGATCTTCACATTTATAAACTTTCTGATAGTATTAATACTGAAAAAAATGCTGATAAAGTAAGAGACCTTCTTATAAAATATACAAATGCGGAATATAGATGGGGAGGAAAAAACGTTTTTGCCCTAGAACCAAGTTCAAGAAATAGAATAGAGACTGAGTTTATTGCTACAACCTGGGTACACTATGATGTAAGAACTTTTCATTTAGATTATCTTAAAGATGAGTTTTTTGCAAAAAATAATAATGCTGTTAACGGAGAAAATATTATAGCTTTAGCGAATCGCCTTGGTTTTCAAAATACCTGTGCGTGTAATAATAATTTTTCTCAATCAAATAAAAATGAAGAAAATACTAATGATAAACGAAAATGGTCACATAGTGAGTTTGGCAATCTAATTGCAATACGCGAGTCAAGTGATGATTATAATAAATGCAATCAAACTAAAGGAGGTCTCAAGGTTATCAATAATGTAAAAGTTATTGAACTTACAATAAAAGAAGTTCAAGATAAACAATCAAATAGAGACGTTTTCGCTGTGGGTAGGTATCAATTAATTCCTAATACTCTAAATGATGCAATTACAAGTTTAGGGTTAGATACTAATAAAAAACTAGATAAAGAAATGCAAGACAAAATCTTCGATGATTATCTAATTAAAATTAAAAGACCTAAAATAATTGCATATTTAGAAGGGCAAGGAAGTGTTGAAGATGCAATGTATGATTCTGCTAAAGAGTGGGCAAGTATTGGTGTTGAAAAGGGAAGGCGAATTAGTGATAAAAAGATAAAAAAAGGAAAAAAAGTTATTTCAATAATTAAAAGATATGCCAAAGGTGGAGAATCTTATTATGCTGGTGACGGTTTAAATAAAGCACATATAACTCCAGAACAAATTAAAAACGTTTTAATAAATTCAAAGAATGCAAATAAATAACATTTTATTAGTAATTATCCTATTATCCATGATTGGATGTAAAAAGGATCCACAAAAAACAATACTGAAAACACCATTAGCCCAACAAAACCAAAGCATTTCAAATTCTCAAAAGACAAACGTAGAAAATAATAAATCTTTTGTGATTAGCTGTGGTTCGGGTTGCGCAATGACTTATACTGCTGAAAATATTCTACAAAATGATGCTAATTCAATAAAAGTTAAGTTCAAAGTTGAGATGTATACTGAAGAACAGTTATCCGATACCTACTATGAAACTTATTTTTTTTCATATAATAAAAATAAAGAAATTGAAAAAATAAGTATTGAAGGAAAAAATGAAAATGTTCTAAGTAATCTTATGCCCGATGCACAAGACTCTTTTAGAGAGTTTGCTGCTGAAATTATCCGAAATAAGAATTTTGATCATTCACAAAAAGAGGCAAATAATGCACTTAATAACCAAAAATATAATATCTGTGCACTACCTTTTGATTTTGATAATTATTATTCTACTTGTAATGAAAATGAGGGTGAGTGTCAAAGTAGGTATCCATCATACCAATATTCTGAATATAAAAGTATTTTAGAATCATATGGTATTAAGGATGCTCCAAGTAGTTTTTTCTTACTTCCAAAAATCAATAATTTTCAACCAATAATCCTCGCTTATACAGATTCGGACATTGAAGGTTATTATTTAAAAGTGGTTGAAAAAAATAAATTAATTTCTTCTTTACAGATAGCTAAATTTGACGAACAAACAGTTGAAGATTTTCTAATCACCAAAGATTTTGAAGTTGAATTATATACAAGGAAAGATGCAACTGAAAAAAGAATCTTAAAAAAGAAATATAAAATACAAAAAGATGGTTTTATAAGATAGTTCTTCTATCGATTACATTTAAAAATAAACCTTCAGCTATATAATGAAAAGCTTTTTAATTTTACTATTGCTCATATTTCTATCATACTCATGTGAACAGAAGAGAGAAGAAAAAAAAGACAGCCCTAATAATCAAATTTAATTTTTGCTATTAACTATGAATAAATCTATTTACATTTTTTCGTTCATTCTAATTTTCACAACTCTTAGCATTTGTTGTAAGGATAACACTTCCATTAAAGAAAAAAAATTAGATTTTTTTTGGGGTGATAAAAAAATTTCAGACAAAAAATATTTTGAATCTCTGGCAAGTTCGCAAGGATATTCTATTTTAAAAAATCAAAATTTGTTATATGAAAAAAATATTCAGAACACGCAACTAACTAAAAGTAAATCATTATCTATGGTATTAAGCAGAAGTGTGGCTAATGAAAAAGATTACAAATTTGTATTATATACTTTAGTAAATAAAGAAAAAATAGATTCTATTCAATTTTATAGAAAAGTTAATAATGTAAGATATAAGTCTGATCGTTATACTTGCTTATCATACTTAGATTTAAAAAACAAAAAAATATGGCAAATTACCTATTTTTCTTCTAACAAATCTTTTGACATAATATCTTATTCGACAAGCAAAATTAATAAAAATGGTACCATAACTAAATTTGATTCAATTCCTTATTTAGATGAAGCATTAGAAACAGAATTAAATAATAATAAAGTTTACTACTAATTATAATTATAAATCTAAATAACAATGATAAAACCCTTTTTAATTCTATTATCATTTATATTCTTTTCTTGTTCAGGCAAGCAAGAAGAGAATATAATAGAAACAGAAATAATTGAAAGTTATTTTACCAATCAAAAATTCAAAAATACCAAGGAAAATTTTGATAAAATAAATATGGATTTACTTGGTATCAAATCTGATAAACTTCAAGACGGATATAATAATATTTTAATTTTTAATGAGGCTACCAATTATCAGATATCAAAGGAGGGAAAATATATTAAAATAGGTAATGATATTCTACCTGATTTAGATAATGTTAGGGCAAGCATAAATAATAATCAAAAATATCCTTATTTTGAGGAATTATTAACTCTGAATAAAATTATTTATCAGAATGATTTAACATCGATTTTAAGTGTAGCAACTAAAAATCCTGATCTTGCAACTGATTTAGTAGTCTTATTTAATTATGAAAAAAATGAAGCCCTTTTTAACTCTGCGGTTAAAAATATTCAAAGCTGGGATGATATTGAACAAAGTTCCAGGCTAGCATTTATATTTTATAATAACAATACAAATTCATCTAAAATTAGAGAAAAACTATTAGAAAGTTTAAAATCCAAAGATTCTTTTCTGTATGTATTAACAACTTATCTTGCTGATAATAAAGATACTATTATAAAAACAAATGGTATTGAACATTCTTCAATAGAGAAGGCTATTGCTTATCTTTTACAACTTGGCTTTACAGGTAAGGAAAATGTTGATATCCAATCTGACAAATCATACTTATTATTAAATAATGTCTATATTTCTCACCCAGAACTAAAGAAATCTTTTCAAAAAAATAATTATTATGGTTATACTTCCCTTGAAAAATACTCAAAAGACTATGGTCTTCTTCAGGAAGATAATCAAGAAAAAAAATATTCAACAATAGTAGATCCAGACGGTTTTACTAATCTAAGAAAAGATAAAAATACAACAGCACAAATTCTTCAAAAGATTAAAACCGGTGAACAAGTTGAAGTTTTAGACCAAAACGGAGATTGGTGGTTAGTGGTTTCTAAAGAAGGTAAAAAGGGATATGTTCATAAAAGCAGGATAAAATCTGAATAAATAACTTAATTAAATAATGAAAAACTTTTTAATTTCACTATCGCTCATATTTCTATCATACTCATGTGAGCAGAAAAAAGAGCAAAAAAGCATAACTGCAATAAATAAGACAGAATTAAACAAAACTGACTCCTTAATTTCTCATAATGAAAATGAGTCATCAACAGTAGTAACAGATAATAATTTTAAAAAAAATAATATTGATTTCTGGAAAGGAGAATATTATTTTGAAGCATCAAATAGAGACGAAGCAAAAACTGTTTTTAACATTACAATAAATTCTCTTGAAGACATTTCTATAGATGTTACTGAAGAAGGAACAACAAATAAATATTCTAAATTAAATGCTGAAGAAGTTAATCATCAAAAAATTAAAATAAAGTATGATGATTCTTCTGATGAGATGGGAATTATTTACATTGAAAAATCAGATGACAATTACTTTATTTCAGGAAATCCCATATACTTTATAAACCCCGGAAATAATGAGATGCCTTTACAGAAATTGAAATAATAGGATGCTAGAACTGATGCAGCAATGTAAAAGCCTAAAAACCATCCTCAAAAAACCAATTCCCCCCATCTATATACAATTTCGAAAAGAAATTTCGTTTCATTTAAAAAATATTTTTACCTTTGCTCTGTGATTTTTAACAACGGAACATATTATTATAGAATTTTTACCTCAGCTCTGGGATAGGGATTCTTATGAATATAATTTAAAACCTCGTCCTAGGGACGAGGTTTTTTTATTTTAAAAATGTAAAAAAGATGAAAATAAGTATTATTGGAGTGGGATTAATCGGAGGTTCGATGGCTTTGAAATTAAGAGAAAAAAAACTGGCCAGCTTCATCTACGGAATCGATAACAATACACAGCATATCAGTGACGCATTGGAAATTAAAATCATTGATGCAGGAGTAGATCTTGAACATGGAATTAAAAATTCGGATCTGATTATTCTTGCTATTCCTGTAGATGCTGCACGAAAACTGTTGCCTTCTGTTCTGGATCTTGTGTCTGACCAGCAGACGGTAATGGATGCAGGTTCCACCAAAGCAGGCATTGTAAATGCGGTAAAAAACCATCCGAAACGGTCAAGATTTGTAGCGTTCCACCCGATGTGGGGAACGGAAAACAATGGTCCGAAATCCGCTATTGCAGAGAGTTTCTCGGGAAAAGCTGGTGTCATCTGCAACAAAGAAAAATCGGCCGACGATGCTCTGGCTACCGTTGAAAAAGTAGTCAATGCTCTCGATATGCATATGATTTATATGAATGCAGAAGATCATGATGTTCATACTGCTTATATTTCCCATATCTCCCATATTACATCTTATGCCCTTGCCAATACCGTATTGGAAAAAGAACGTGAAGAAGAAACGATTTTCCAGCTTGCCAGTTCGGGTTTTTCAAGTACCGTACGTCTTGCCAAGTCGCATCCGGAAATGTGGGTTCCTATCTTTAAGCAAAACAAAGAAAATGTACTGGACGTTCTGAACGAACATATCACTCAGCTCAGAAAATTCAAATCCGCTCTGGAAAAAGAAAACTATGAATATCTGGAAGAGTTGATTTCCAACGCCAACAGAATCAGAGGAATTTTAAGATAAAGATCCTTATACGATACTAAAAGCCCGACGGTTTTTACTTTTATTTTATTAAGAAACCCTTAGTCATAGTGGCTAAGGGTTTTATATTTTGAAATAAAATAATTTCTATTAACATTCCGGAACGTTGACTGCAATGGCCAGTCCGCCTTCCGAAGTTTCTTTAAAACGGTCGCTCATCGACTGAGCGGTTTCCCACATGGTCAGAATCACTTCATCCAATGTTACTTTTGCTTTGGTGGGATCACTTTCCAGTGCAATATTGGCTGCTGTAATGGCTTTCATCGCGCCCATCGTATTCCTTTCAATACATGGAATCTGTACCAGCCCTTTAATTGGATCGCAGGTCAATCCAAGGTGATGTTCCATCGCAATTTCTGCCGCCATCAATACCTGTCCTACACTTCCTCCTAAGATTTC
The DNA here is from genome assembly GCF_003201365.1 of Chryseobacterium sp. CBTAP 102. Lineage (NCBI taxonomy): Bacteria > Pseudomonadati > Bacteroidota > Flavobacteriia > Flavobacteriales > Weeksellaceae > Chryseobacterium > Chryseobacterium sp. CBTAP 102. Next base: position 57,586 of record NZ_QICX01000008.1, on the reverse strand, counting down.
TGTAAGTCCGGCTGCTGCCATTGCAGAAGATACTCCGATTTCCGCCTGACATCCTCCCATCGCTGCAGAAATAGTTGCATTTTTCTTGAATAAGGTCCCGATTTCTCCCGCTACAAGCAAGAATCTTATAATATCCTCCTCACTCGTAAATGGTGTAAATGCCTGAGAGTACATCAATACCGCCGGAATAACTCCACTTGCCCCATTGGTAGGTGCGGTAATAATTCTTCCGAAGCTTGCATTCTCTTCATTCACAGCCAGTGCAAAGCAGGCAATCCATTTGTTGATATTTGTAAAGTTCTCTTCAGCGTCTACCACCTGCTGGAACCATTCGTCTTTGTTTTTATAGATTTTATCTCCGAGCAGCTTTCTGTTGATTCCTGCGGCTCTTCTGGAAACATTCAGTCCGCCAGGAAGAACTCCTTCCTTATTGACCCCTTTGTAGATACATTCTTTGATCTGCTGCCAGATATAAAGTGCTTCCTGCCTAGTTTCCTCCTGGGTTCTCCAGCTTTCTTCATTCATGAAAATCAAATCTGACATTTTATCAAATCCCAGCTTTTCACAATATTTTGCAATATCTGAAGCTTTATGACAAGGATACAGCGTACGTACACACTGCTTCTGAATAGAGTTTTTTTCCTGGCTGGCAATGAAACCGCCACCTACAGAATAAAAATCCTGCACGAGTTCAGTTCCGTCTTCGAAAACAGCTCTGAAGATCATTCCGTTCGGATGAAAATCAAGGCTCTTTTTCATGTTTAAAACCAAATGATGTCCGTAAATGAATGGAATTACCTTTTCACCACCAAGGTTAATGGTTTGAGTACTCTTGATGTAATCTATCTTTTCATCAATTTTTGAAGTATTGATCGTTTTAAAATCTTCTCCATTCAACCCAAGCATTCCCGCAATATCAGTTCCGTGCCCGATTCCCGTTTTTGCGAGTGAGCCAAAGAATTCAAGAAAAACCTCTTTAACTTCTTCTATTGATCTTTCTCTTTTTATAATCCTGATAAATGCTGCTGCTGCGTTCCAGGGTCCCATCGTGTGTGAACTGGACGGACCTATTCCTACTTTAATAATTTCAAAAACCGATATTGATTCCATAAATGATTCGTCATTTTCCTCAGAAACAAAGATACATGATAAATCCTGAAATATACCTTCAAATTTTTAATGATATCAACATATCATCACAATATAAAAGCTATTGCAGGCATTCTTCATGCTGCGAAAGATCAAGCCCTTTATTTTCAGACTCTTCAGAAACTCTTAATGTGATCATGGAATCTGTAAGTTTATATAAAATTAATGATCCTAAAAAAGTAAAAATAGAAACCAAAACAAGGGCTGCCATATGATGAAGAAAAACATCAATTCCACCATGAAGCAGACTTGCTTTTTCACCATGAGCAAAAATGGCGGTAAGAATCATTCCCATAATCCCTCCTACTCCATGGCAGGCAAAAACATCAAGCGTATCATCTACTTTCTTTAAAACCTTCCAGTTCACCATCAGATTGGAAACGATTGCTGTGATAAATCCTATAAAAAGACTCTCCTGAATGCTTACAAAACCACATCCGGGAGTAATGGCCACCAAACCTACCACTGCTCCTATGCACGCTCCCAAAGCAGAAACACTTCTCCCATTGATTCTGTCAAAAAAGATCCAGGTCATCATCGCCGAAGCAGATGCTATGGTAGTTGTTCCAAAAGCGGTAGCCGCAGACGCAGAAGCACTCAAAGCAGATCCGGCATTAAATCCGAACCATCCGAACCACAGCATTCCTGTTCCCAGAAGCACATACGGAATATTGGACGGCTCATGATGAGGATTCTTCCGGTTTCCTACCACCAAAGCTCCGGCAAGCGCAGCAAAACCGGCACTCATATGCACAACAGTTCCTCCTGCAAAGTCTTTTACCCCGAAATATTTGTTTAAAAGACCATCAGGATGCCACACCATATGACAAAGCGGCGTATAAATAAATATACTGAAAAGAACAATGAACAATAAATAAGATATAAAACGAACCCTTTCTGCAAAAGATCCGGTAATAATTGCCGGAGTAATAACGGCAAATTTCATCTGAAACAAGGCAAAAAGAATGAAAGGAATCGTGGGAGCCATCAGTTTATGAGGTAGATTTCCTACCCCGCTAAAAAAGGGATAACTGAGCGGATTTCCAATGATACCGTAATGCTTTCCGGCTATTGTAATCCCGATAGATTCACCGAAAGATAAAGAAAAGCCTACGACTACCCATACCATGGAGATAACGCCTAAGGCAATAAAACTCTGCAGCATGGTAGAAATTACATTTTTTCTCCCGACCATTCCTCCGTAAAAAAAGGAAAGCCCTGGTGTCATGAGTAAAACAAGCCCTGCCGCAGCCAGAATCCAGGCAACATCAGCGCCAACAATTTTATCTTCACTTAAAAATTCCCTTGTATCAGGAATATCGGCAGCCGGATTCCAGAATAATCCCCCAATGGCAACGATTGCGATAACAGAGAATGAAATGATCCATTTTAATCCTACTTTCATAAAATTTATATTTAACCCTATCAAATTTAAATATAAATTCCATAAAAACTACATTTTTAAGTCAAATACCCCTAAAAAAATATTCAATCTGGAACTTTTTCAATTTTTCCAGAAAAAATCTCTGACAGTATTTTGGAAACTTCTTTGGATTTAGTGGCCGGAAAAAGATGTGTTCCTCCTTTTACCACATAATTCGGATTTGAATAGCGGATGGGGAAAACAATGTCTTTATCACCTAATATCTGAATGACATTGGGATTCTCCTCAAATTTCCATTCAGAAACCTTTTCTACGGACCATTTCAGATAATAAGGATCTCTTACTTTAAAATATTGAAGGAGTTTAGGATTTTTAGGATCAAAAAGCTTTCGGATCACAGCATATACATTAGCAGCTTTGTCGTTGAACAAGCTTACAGGAAGAATTCTTGGAATTTTGGTAACTTCACCTGTCCTGATGAATCTGGATTTTTCCCTGTCGGATTTTATACTTCCCAGGATCACCACTTTTTCTGCAGGTTTCAGTTGATTGATCTCCTGAACAATAATTCCTCCGAAAGAATAGCCCAGCAGGCAGAAAGGCTCGGAATCATCTATTTTTTCCGCCATTCTTTTAACATAAGCACCGAAAGGCTCATTTTTTTCAGGAATAAGCCAGTCTATAAAAATCAATTCACAATGTTTGGGAAACTCTATTCTTTCAAGGACCTTGAAGTCTGCTCCCAGACCGCTTACGATATAAATTTTCATAGCACTAATTTATAAAAAATACGGAAACAAAAGAATGACTCCTTAGATTTAACAGCGAGACTGTTTAAACTTTTATAATCATTATTTTAACAACAAAAGGCACAAAAGTTTAAACAACTTTGGCATTAAAAAAGAGCAATTCTCATGAACTGCTCTTCTGTATTAATAAATACATCTTATTTTTTCTTTTTCGGAACCCTGTTCTCGTTATCCAGCATTTCTGTAGTAACTTTGAATTGGATATCCATTTCGTTCTTAATGAAATAATCTTTCAATGAAGACTGGTAGAATACTTTAAAGTCTCTTCTGTTCAGAGAAAACTTTGCAGACTCAATAGAAGTTGTGAACTGAGTAACGTATACATTGGCAGGGAAAGAAATTGTTTTTCTCACTCCTTTAAGGGTAAGGTCACCGTACACTGTAGAGTTGTATTCACTGTTTGCTAATGGAATAATTTTAGTCAAATGGAATTTTGCAACAGGAAATTTTTTCACTTCAAAGAAGTTTGAGCTTTTCAGATCATTAGTAAGCTTGATCTGATCTTCATCAGACACATCGCCCGCCATCAGACTTCTCATATCTATTACAAACTCTCCATCTACCAGAACCGTATGGTCAAAGTTGAATTTTCCGCTTTTCAGTTTTACTGTTCCTGAATGGGAAGTTTCTTCGGTTTTCACCACTTTATACCCCCACCATCTGATCTCTGATGAAGTCACTTTTGACACTTTATCAAATTTCTTCTGGGCAGAAACAAACGACATGCTTGCGCACACCATAGCAAACAATAGTAATCTTTTCATTCTTTTTTATTTACAATTCAACAAAAATAAAAAAAAGTGTAGAACTTCTACACTTTTAACAATCTTTTTTTGATTAATTTATTGAGCAGTTACCTTTACAAGCATATCAATATCATCTTTCACAAAAACATCCTGCATAGTAGACTTGTAAGCTACGTCAAATTTCTGTCTGTCGAAAGAGAATTTATTGGATACCAAACTTACTACTCCCTTGCTGTAAGAAATCTTCGCAGGGAAAGAGATTGGGCTGGTTTTTCCTTTTACAGTAAGGTTTCCTGTTACAAGAGAATTGTAGATTTTATCATTGTTTTTCTTTACTCCTGTAATTTTAAAGGTTGCAGTAGGGAATTTTTCAACTTCAAAGAAGTCACCATTTTTAAGGTGTCCGTTTAATTTCTGCTGATATTCTCCTGTAAGGTCAGTAGAGTTAATTGAAGTCATATCCAATACGAAGCTTCCGCCTACCAATTGGTTTCCTTTCATTACCATATCTCCGGACTTTACTTTTACAGTACCGTCGTGAGAGCTGGCCTCAGATTTTGCTACTTTATATCCCCACCAGTGTACATCAGATGCTACTACTTTTTTCGACTGTCCGAAAGCCAGACCACCAGCTAAAACTGCTAATAAAAATATTTTTTTCATTGAATAGAGTTGTTTACTTATTTAACGATACAAAGGTAGGTATCTTACTTAATAGATTTCATTGATGTATATCAAGAAAATTTATTATTTTCATGAATAATATCATCTCATAAAAAAGCTCCGAATTTCTTCGGAGCTTTCTTTTATACCTGATAGTAAGCCGTATAAAGTGCTATACCATTTAATGCAGTGTGATTTTGCTTGACCAGATATATGGGAGTATTTTTAAGCATTTCCTCCATTTTATCACTGATCTTGAATTTCTCATAGAATTTTGCCTTATCAATATATTCTGCAATCATCTGAGGAATATCTCCGGCAATCAGTAATCCTCCGGTAGCTTTCAATTTTAATGTTAAGTTGTTCGCTTCCCTTGCCAGAAATTCAAGGAAAGTATCTAAAGCAATTCTGCAGATTAAAACATTCTCCTCTACAGCAGCTTTATAAAGCTCTTCCACAAAATTCCCCTGCGCAAGACGTTCTCCTAACCATTCCGGCTCAGGATGCCTTTTTACATCTCTCAGGAATCTGTATATATTGAATAACCCTGACTTGGATAGTACATTTTCCCAGCTTACAATACCATAGATATTATTTAAGAACTGGTAAAATTCAACTTCCACGTTGGTTCTTGGAGAAAACTCTGAGTGTCCTCCTTCTGTTGCAAAAGGTCTCAGGTATTTTCCGTCAAAGAAATATCCCGCTTCTCCTAATCCGTTTCCGGGAGCTAGAACCGCTACATTTCCTTTTTCAAGATGTCCGCTTGTATAGATAGCTTCCAAATGATTGTCTTCAAGAAGAGCCATTCCATAGGCAGAAGCTTCCAGGTCATTCAGCATATCCACTTTTTCAAACCCGAAATCGCGGGCATATTCAGCAATATCCAAATGCCAACCTAGTCTTGCCGGACTGCTTTTCCCGTCCAATACAGGACCTGGCACTGCCATTCCCAGGCGTTTTACATTTTCAAGCTGATTATCCTGAATAAACTTCTTTAAGATATCTGAAAAGGAAGCATATTCTTTGGTTGCATATGTATTTTGTACTTTTATCTCAAGACCTCCGTTCCCGGAAACGAAATAGCCTAAGATTGTTATATCTTCACGGAGGCTTGCCCCAATGATAGAAACATTATCATTATTACTGTTCTCTACTCCTGGTAAATAAAGTGGAAATTTTGGATTCAGAATCATAACCTCAAATTTTACCAAATATAATAATTGTTTTTGTAAATCCTGCACAGAACAAAAAAACCTTTCCACTTTCGTGAAAAGGTTTTGGTTAATAATTGTTTATATATTAAATCTAACTACTTTCCTAATGGAATATTGTAACCGAATCCTACTCCGATATTCCCCACATTATAGTCCTGACCTGGCAAATCTCCTTTAGTTCCTACAAAAACCTTTTGGTACTGTACGAAGAAATTCCAGTCTCTGTTGTGATATCCGATCTCAGGCTTAAGGTAGAAACCTCCGCCAGCTCTTTCAACATTGGTATTGGATGCTACTGTTTTATCTCCAACAAGGAATCCGTATCCTAAATCAGTTCCGAAATAGAAACCGGTTTGTTTTGGATAAATTCTGATTAAAGCGGCTACAGGAACTACTCCTACATCATTATTTTTATATCCGTTGTTTTCTTTTCCAAAATAATGAGTATAACCTGATGCGATACCCAGTCCGAATCCTGGTGTGATCAGATTCTGGTAAGCTACATCCACTCCTACTGCTGCAGAAAGGTTATCTGCGGGAACTGCTAAACCAACATTTGCACCTACCTTGATCATGTTATTCATTTGAGCACTTTGGGCGCTTGCGATACCTGCTGTTAAAATACCAGCCAGTACTATTGCTTGTTTAAACATTTTCATAACTCTAATTTTTAAATTTTACTAAACAGGAGGATGTAAAAATCATGCCAAGCAAAAGATTTTCTTTGATTTTAACATTCAAAAAATTCATAAAACAATGATTATCAAATCGTTATTTTTAACAAAATTTAAATATTTGTTTAACAAAAATTATCAAAAATGATAGCTAAAAAGTGAATTAAAGAAAAAAGGAAGGAAGCAAGAAGATGGAGGCTGGAAGTAATATCCTGTTATATAAAACTTATGTCTATTATGATTAAAGTAAAGGACAATTTCTTCTTCCTGCTCACCATAACTCCCAGCTTCATTCCTCAAGCTTCCAGCCTTAAAAATAATATTAACAATCCTTAACCCTTTATTATTTTAACTTTTTTCCCGAAATGACATCAAAAAATAAATTCTCCATGATGGCTGATTCATTATTAAAAAACAAGCATCTTCTTTGGCGCGCAGGTTTTGGTGTTGGTATTAATCAAATTGATGATTTGAAAAATAAAAACATTAAAGCGTTACTTAATGAATTATTTAAAGAAGAAAACTACAGCGAAATCACTTACGACACTCCTGATCCTGTTTCAGCAGCGGATTATATGAGCAGTACAGCTCCCGCAGAGAAAAAAAAAGAAATGCAGCGGATTAACAGAGAGCAAAATAGTGAACTCAACCTGAATTTCCTGAACTCCATCGTTAACAGCAAGGAGCAGATGAGAGAAAAGATGGCCTTTTTCTGGCATGGACATTTTGCCTCAAGGGTACTCAATCCAGGATTCAATAAACAACTTTTAAATACCATCAGAAAAAATGCGCTTGGAAGTTTCAAAGATCTGCTTTTTGAAGTAAGCCAGTCGCCGGCGATGCTTAACTTTCTCAATAACCAACAGAATAAAAAAGACCATCCTAATGAAAATTTTGCCCGTGAAGTTATGGAACTTTTTACCATGGGAAGAGGAAACTACACTGAAAAGGATGTAAGAGAAGGCGCGAGAGCCTTTACAGGATGGAGTTATGATAAAGAAGGGAATTTTAAGGAAAGAAAAAATCTCCATGATGAAGGCAGCAAAACTTTTTTAGGAAAAACAGGCAACTTTGATGGAAGCGATGTTTTAAATATTATTTTGGAGCAAAAATCTACGGCACAGTTTATTACAACAAAGATCTATAAGTTTTTTGTGAATGAAAAAGCAGATCAGGATATCATCAATAAGCTCAGCAACAATTTCTACAATTCAGGATATGACATCAAAAAGCTAATGACTGAGATATTTTCGAGCACCTGGTTTTATGATCAGAAGAATATGGGCAACAGAATAAAATCGCCTGTAGAACTGATGGCAGGAATCATGCGAATCCTTCCTATGCAAATTCAAAACCCTGAAAACCTCATCGTTTATCAGAAGTTATTGGGACAGATGCTGCTTTATCCACCCAATGTAGCAGGATGGCCAAATGGAAGATCGTGGATTGACAGTTCTACTCTGATGCTGAGACTTCAGATTCCGCAGATATGGTCAGGACTTCGCCCTTTGGAATACAGTCCCCGCCAGGATGATGATATCGATATGGGAATGAAGTCGCGTGAGACAGCTTTGAACAAAAGCTTTAAAAATCCCAATATCACCATCGATTGGGGCCGCATTGAAAAGATTTTCGCCCATAAAAACTGTGAAGATTATCTTCTGCAGAGCACCAAAAGCCTCGACATGAGCTCTGTAAAGAATTTTTCAGACAAGAGTATAAAAATGAATGTTATCAATCTGATGTCAACCCCGGAATACCAGTTGATGTAGGTTGCAGGTTACAGGTTGCAGGTAATAGCTGTCAAAAAATAGCTTAATTGCCATCTATTTATCTTTTACTAATATAAAAATGAATGCCAGTAAAAATGTCGCTCAGCCCTACAACCAGCAACCTATAAACCGCAACTTATCACCCGCAACCTTCAACCTAAAAGCAAAATTATGTTAATCAAAAGAAGAGAATTCCTCAAAATAAGTTCACTGGCTACCGCTTCCATGCTGATGCCGAATTTCTTAAAAGCCATGACTCTGGATGAAGCGCTGAATCCCGGCCAGAACATTCTGGTAGTTCTTCAGTTTACAGGTGGAAATGATGGTTTGAACACGATCATTCCGGCTAAAAATGATATTTATTTCAGAGAAAGGAAGACACTGGCTATTCAGGACTCTGTACCCCTTACAGATGAGGCAGGAATCAATCCGTCTCTCTCCTATTTCAAAGAGCTTTTTGACAACGGAGAGCTTTCTGTGATGAATAATGTGGGATATCCCAACCCGGATAAGTCGCATTTCCGAAGCATGGATATATGGCAGTCGGCAAGCAGAAGTGATCAGTTTCTGGAAACAGGCTGGCTGGGGCGTTTTCTGGACGAAGAATGCTATCGCTGCGACCATCCTACGCAGGCACTGGAAGTAGATGATATGTTAAGCCTTGCATTAAAAGGAGAAAATAATAAAGCATTTGCCTTTAAGGATCCCAAAAGACTGTATCAGACCAGTCAGGAAAAATATTTTAAATCTCTCTATGACCACCATCACGATGATGAAACCGTCTCTTACCTTTACCAGACTTTAGGTTCTACGATTAATAATGCTGACTATATTTTTGAAAAAAGCAAAGCCAGAAAAACCGAACAAATTTACCCCAATTCTCAGTTGGGAAAAGACTTTAAAACGGTAGCTTCTTTAATAAAATCTGACATTAATACTCAGGTATACTATCTTTCGATCGGAAGTTTCGATACACACGTCAATCAGAATGACAGACAGAAAAAGTTATTCAACGATATTAATGAAGCTGTAAAATCCTTTGTTGCCGATATGAAAAGCAATGGTCTTTTCAAAAATATCCTGTTAATGACATTTTCAGAGTTTGGCCGCCGTGTGGCACAGAATGCCAGTAACGGTACAGACCACGGAACTGCCAACCAAATGTTCTTTATCAGTGGAAACCTTAAGAAAAAAGGCATATTGAACGCTCTTCCTGATCTACAAAATCTGAGTGAAGGTGATCTCATCTACAAAGAAGATTTCAGAAAAGTATATGCTACGATTTTAAAAAACTGGCTTAAAGCAGACTCTTCCAAAGTATTGGGATGGAAAGACGGAATTTATGATTTTATATAGGGAAAACGCAACCGTAAAAGTCACAATTTTTTTAGAAGCATTGATCTAAAAAAAAATGGATAATAAGTATGTTTAGATTCTTACCGGAATGACACAATTGGAATGGTAGTCTATCCACACAGTTTATCATTCCGTAGGAATCCAGCCTTCTTTTCCCAAAAAATATAATCCAGACCAACACCTCAACCGAAGGCGTGAAAATTCCCTTCCCTCGGAAGGTAGACAAAAATTCAAAAAATTTTTGACCGGGTAGTTTTCAGCATTCATCAAAAAGATCCATTAACAAAAAAAGAGACCGTACATCCTTATGACAGTCTCTTTTCAATAATTTTAAATTTTAAGTACTTTACGTTTAAGCCGTAATCTGCTTTTTTTGGCTCTCTTTGTCTTCCTGTTTTTTATCTATTTTCTCAGATATTTTTTTCACGATATACTCTATCGCCAGTGGTGCTATGATCGCAATTAATGCTTTAAATATTCTTGATTTCATAATTAATTTGGTATTGTTAACGTAATAATACAATTTCCAAGCCAAGATAAAATGTGGAAATAAGTAATTTGCAATAATGCTTTGCTAATCATATATCTAAAACAAGTTAGTTTTCCTCAGGAACAATCAGACTCTGATAATTTCTACATCCTGCATTAAACTTTTCCTCCATTTTCAGCCGTAGCTTTTTAGGCTTATGTACAATCAGAGAATCTCCAAAACCAAGGAGCAATCTTTCCAGTTCATAATTGATCTGAACACATATTTTAAAAAGAGTTCCGTCATGGCCTTCCTTTAATATCTCCTGGCTTTTATGCAGCGGTTTTGTTTTCACATAGGGAGCATTTCCTGCGTCTACCCAAAAGATCACATTTCTGGGATCCATTGATTCTGAAACGGTAACTCCTACAATATCTTTGAAGTATTCATCTCCATCCAGTTCCTTATCAATATATACAAGACTATCATCTGTTTCGATACTTTCCATTCTGTCCAGTGCCAGATTGTACATTTTCTGTTTGTAAAGACAGATCAGAAACCAGCGGTTGTTGAATTCCTTCAGCAGCTGCGGATGTACTGTAAAAACATTGGATTCTCTTGCTGTAAAGCTTTTATAAAGAATCTTCAGTACCTTTTTATTGGCGATGCTTTCATACAGAATATCAATATGCTCCAGCCCTTTCAGCTGTTCATTTTTATCCAGATGTATAATGGATTTCTGGCTGGTGGCATGAATGGAATCTTCCAGTTTCTGAATAACCCCATTCATTTCTTTGAACATGGAAAAATCCTTGAACTGTTTTAAAATCTGAACTGCATTGTTCATTGCCTTCAGATCGCTCTCATTCACAGAAATATTATGAATACTGTACTCCGGATCGCTGTAACGGTAATATTTTCTTTCGTAAACTTCAATAGGAGCTTCATACCCGAATTTCTCACTCCGCATATTCTGAAGATCAAGCTGAACGGTTCTCTTACTTACATAAGATTCTTTTCCCTCAAATTCAAACAATGCTTCTGAACATTCATCAATGAGATCTTCCAGCGTATATTTCCTGTATTTGTTTTTAAGACATTTATCTAATGTTTTGTACCTGATCAGAGCATTTTTATTGGATGACATACCTTAGTGTTTAATGATTTGGTGTTTTTTAATAAGAATTGCTTTTCTTTCTGCTCTTTTCCTACAATTATTTTTCTTTTAATGCATTGTCATCAAAAGTAATTCCTTCCCAGCCGAATTTCATAAAGTTCCGGATATTCTGATGATCATTTCCTTCAGGTTTTTTCAAAACATCTTCTCTGTAAAACTCACCAAACAGCCAAAGTGTTTCGTCTTTCGTCAGATCCTTAATGCTTGCAAAGCTGAAAACTTTGCATGAACCGTTGTTCTGCCCGGCCTGGTTGGTGGTATCACCGTTTTGAAATGCGGTAGGAGTAAATTCATAATGTTCATCAATATGAGCGATCACATCGTTAAACTGGATGGTTTCCGGGAAATGTTTTAATTGTTCTAATAATACCATGGGCCTTGTTTTTTTAATTATATACTCTTTTACGAATCTGCCAAAGGGCTTTTTTTCACTTTTTTAATAAATCTTTGTAAAAATAATTAAAATTTCTTTACCTACGCAAAACTATTGCGCAATAATGATATTACTTTGCATCATCAAAATGAACAAAATGGAATTTAATGGAAATCATTTAATCGAATTAGGATATAGACCGGCAAAATGGTTTAAAGATGCCATCAGCTATATCAATGAGAATAATCTGGATGAGCATCAGACCGCAGAATATCTGCTACAGTTCAAACAACCTGATATTATTCCGCTTCATGAAACGGCTAAAGATTTTATGATCAACATCCGTGCAGAACATGAAAGTGAAAATGATAATGTGGACAAGGTAATCAAAACTATGAATGTTCTGATGAAAACCCCTACTCTGGTTGGCGGAGCTTTAATGCCTGATGCCTGCCCTACAGGCCCTGAAGGCCAGATTCCGGTAGGAGGTGTGGTTGTCGCTCAAAATGCCATTCACCCGGGATTTCACAGCGCCGATATCTGTTGCTCAGTAATGCTGACAGATTTCGGAAAGACCAATCCTAAAGATGTTCTGGATGCTGCGCATTCTATCACCCACTTCGGATATGGAGGAAGACCAAGAGGTGAACAGATGCCGATGTCTCAGGAACTAATGGATGCTTTCAGAGAAAATGAATTCTTAAATGATGAAAAACTGATCAGCATTGCCCGTTCTCATATGGGAACCCAGGGAGACGGAAACCATTTCCTTTTCGTTGGAATTTCCAAAAATACAGGAAACACGATGATGGTAACGCATCACGGATCAAGAGCACCGGGAGCTGCCTTATATGATAAAGGAATGAAGGTTGCCAACCGTTTCAGACAGGAAATCTCCCCTGAAACATTGAGAGAAAACGCCTGGATTCCTTATGATACCGAAGAAGGGAAATCTTATTGGGAAGCACTGCAATTGATTAGACAATGGACCAAAGAAAACCATACTTCTCTTCATGACGCCGTACTGAACAAACTGGAAATGGAGAACGAAAACAGATATTGGAACGAACATAACTTCGTTTTCAAAGACGGAGACCTGTTCTATCATGCGAAAGGAGCTACTCCGCTGGATGATAAATTCATGCCTGATATCACAGGACCAAGACTGATTCCTTTAAATATGGCAGAACCGGTACTGATTGTTCAGGGAAAAACGAATGAAAGAAACTTAGGTTTTGCACCGCATGGAGCAGGAAGAAATTTCAGCAGAAGCCAGCATAAAAGATCTTTGGCTCATAAAACAACCGAAGAAATCTTCAATGAGGAAACGGCAGGATTGGATATCCGTTTCTACTCCAATGAGGTTGATATTTCTGAACTTCCAAGCGCTTATAAAAGTGCTAAGAATGTAAGAGCACAGATAGAAGAATACGGACTTTGTGAAGTTCTGGATGAAGTGATGCCCTACGGATGTATCATGGCCGGAGACGTTCAGAAGAATGCTCCATGGAAGAAAAAGAAGAAATTCAGAAAAGCATAATTTTTAATAGAATGGTCAAACCTTACGGGTTTTAGAAACCCGTAAGGTTTAAATAAAAACAATAGCTAAATTTTAAAATTAAGGCAAAGAAAGTTCCTATATTTCCAGATTTACTTTCCGCCTTTTTACAAATTATAAGGCAAACGGAGTTCCTATATTTTTTGGAAAAATACTCCCCGCTTTTTATAGACTATAGGTAAAAGGAGTTCCTATACCCTTCACTTTTAATGAATCTACTCCTCACTTATTTTTTTAAAATTAAAACAATGAAAACACTACAATTATTCAATGCTGTACTGGCCAGGAAGTCCGATGAAAAGCCATTTATTTCTGATGAGGGTTTCATCATTGAACCGGATGCTTTATGGGCAAAAAATGAGATCATCTCTTTTTATGCAAAGGAAAAACTGAATGGCAATGATTTGAATAAAACTTTTCATAAATCCTGGGAGAAAATAAAGAATACTTCCAGAATTGATTTATTTTTTGAACAGATCAGACATTATATTTCAACCTATGGAAGTAATTTCCAAAGTGAAATTTATATTCCTGATGAAATACTGAATGTTCCTGGTACAAAGTTGATTTTTAAAGTTATCAAGGCTTATTCTGTGGAAGAAATGCAGGAAAAATGTCTTGCCCTTTTAAGATCAGGCATCGCTTTAAAAGAAGAAACCATTGACGACTTGCTTTCTATTTTACATACGGAACTGGAATACGATTTTACAGGAAAAGAGAACATCAGAAATAAAGAAGCGGTTATAAAAATAGCGGATCTCTATGATGTTTATCCTGAAAATCCCGTTGAGTTTTTCCGTTATGTTATTTATAAAACAACGAACACTACACTTTTAATCAAAAATGATGATTTGATTAATTTAATTAAGCAAAGTAATTTCAATCCGACATACCTGTTTGAAAGCTTTGGAATGGAAAAAATGGCAGAAATTTTCAACAGATTCAAACCATTATTCCTGGCGTATAAAAACAGAGCACCAAAAGCGATCAACAAAATATCCAAGCTGTCTAAAGTACACCATAAACCATTGGTTTCAAACCCGTTGAATGATGCTACCAATACATTACTGGAAAACAGTGATTGGCACTGGCTGGAAAACGCGACACCATTTGCCCTATTCAAGGCATTATCAGCATGTTATTCAAGAATGTATGGTCAGGATACTTTTGTTTACAGAGTTCGAAACGGAAAATCATGGACTAAAAAAGGGAAAGAAACTTACGTGAATCAGTTCAATTATGATTTCATTCTGGACTTTTTGAAACTGAAATATGAAAACCTTTCCGGAAAGAAATTCTACTTCCCAGAGAATGTAGAATTTGCATTGCCAACTTCTGAAAAAATGTTTGTTGGAAATATTCCTGCCGGAACGCGTTTTTATGGTGATAGACTTGCGGTAGGTATTTATTGGGAAGACAAATGGGGTGCGAATGACCTTGATCTTTCAGGATTGAATATCGCCGGAAAAATAGGTTGGAATGCAGCTTATAATCATGGTGACGGACAATTGATGTATTCCGGAGATATGACTTCTGCTCCCAACGGTGCTGTTGAATATCTTTACGCCAATAAAGGACATTGTGCGCCAACGCTTGTCATGAATAATGTTTTCAGCGGGGACGCGAATTGTGGATATAAAATTGTGATCGGAAAAGGAGATGATATTTCCTACGATTATATGATGAATCCTAACCATCTTTTTGCTGAAGCCAGGTGTAATTCTGTTCAAAAGCAAATGATTCTGGGAATGCTGTTGACAAAAAATGAAAAACAATGTTTCATACTGTTGAATTTCGGAGCCGGACATTCTCATGTTTCAGGAAACAGCCAGGTTTCCATGATGGCAACACGTGCATTGTATCAGCAATGGTATGAAGCGATGTCTTTCAATGAGCTTATCAAAGAGCTTGGAGGTAAGATTACCTCAGAAAAAACAGATGCTGATTTTGATTTATCGCTGGAAAGCCTGGAAAAAGATAGTTTTATCAGAATTTTTAAATAAATTCCATGACGTCATCTGATTATTATATTGGGTGGCGTTTTTGGTTTGTATCTATTGCAACAGTCTCAACGACAGGCAATTTTTTTTTAAAGTGATCATCTTTTTCTATATATTTGCCAACCTAATTAAAACTAATAACATAATCATGAAGAAATTATTATTTCTATTCTTATCCCTTACCCTGGTATCATGTGGTTCAGACGGCGGCAGAGATGATGAAAACGGTACAACCAACAATGTCAATGCTTCTCCAAAAGTGGTAACCGGTAAACCTGCTTTCAGCAATGCACAGTTCAAATTTGCAGGAACAGTAACCTCTTCCGGATCCGGGTATTCAAGACGTGGATTCTGCTGGGCAAAGAATATTAATCCTACTATCAGCAATTCCAAAATGATTGAAGAGTATACTAATACTACAGGAGATTATCAGCTTATGGCAACTTACAGTACTGATTTTGAAAAATCAACTACTTATTATGTAAGAGCATATGTTGCAGCTAATAATGGTGATATTATTTATGGAGATAACGTAACATTCGTTACGCCTGCAAAGATGGATATTGCATTCAAAATGGCTAAAGCAATATATACTACTTCAGCCACTTTAAGCACGGACGATATTACGGTCAATTATCTTGAAGCGTTCTCTCCTGATGAAAAAGGATTCTGCTACAGAACGAGTGCCGGAGTGAATATCTCAAACGGTCAAATCATCAAAATATCAAATCCTAATAATTATTCAGCGTACGAGCTGGAAGCTACGGCATTACTTCCGAACACTACATATTATGTAAGATCTTATGTAAAAGAAGGTGCACAGGTATATTATTCGGACGAAAAAACATTTAAAACAGCAGGTGCCATTGGTGCTTCAGGAGGATATGTTTTTTATGATAAGGGAGAGTTTACGGACGGCTGGAGATATCTGGAAGCTGCTCCTGCCAACCTTACTTATAATGGTTCTGATAAGATCAAATGGGGATGTACATTTAATATCATAAACCAGACTCAGGCTGTAATGGGATCAGGACCTGCTAATACCACAAGAATTATTTCCCAATGTTCGGATGCCAACTGCGCGGCCAGACTATGTGCCAATTATACTGTAAATGGCGTTGGTAGCTGGTTTTTACCTTCTGAAGAAGAATTAATGGCATTCTATAAAAGTGCCAAGAATGTTTACAATATTGCATCCAACCCATGGAATGATGTATCTCAAAAGTATTATTGGAGTTCTACCGAAATACCGGGTGGTAACTCAGCAAGAATTCTGGACGGATATGCTGGTTATATGTGGGAATACAACAAAGATTACAACATGGTAAGGGTAAGACCTTTCAGAAGATTCTAAAATATGAGTTAGTCTCACAAATAAATGATGTGGTTGAGAATCTCCTGTATGAAACCCTTTCTCTGAAAGGAAGTCGAGAAAAATCATAAAAAAAGTCCGTTTTCACTAGTTGTGAGACGGACTCTTTATTGTAATGAGAATATAAAATGATTTTAAACATTCACCTTTTTAACAGAAAATAGTCCGTCATTCCAATTAATAATCACTTTTCTCCCGTAATCAATCTGAATACTGAACATATTCTCTAACGGAAACTGAAGCACAGCCTGAAGGATCAGACGAATAACTCCGGCATGAGTAATGAGGAGCACTTTCTCCCTGTTTTTTTTCCGAATCAATTCATTCCAGAATTTGAGGACCCGGTTTTGCATTTCGAGAAGATTTTCTCCTCCGGAAGCGTTTACACGGATAAAATCCTTGTACCAGGGATTGATTTCCTCTTCAGGAATATCTGTCCATTTCTTCAGTTCCCAGTTTCCAAAATTCATTTCACGAAGCCTTTCATCTGTTTGATAATCGAATTTAAAATAATCAGCTAAAAGACTGCATCGCTCAGAAGGACTTGAAATAATTACATCATAATGATCATCAATATCCACCGATTTAAAATCATGGATACACTCTTTACGTAAAGGCATTTCAGCAAAACCATAACATCGGTTTTCCGGATTTTCTATAGCTGTATGCCGGATTACATGAATTTCCATACAATGATTGTTCCTAAATAAAATAAAACTTCACAAACCTGCTGTACTGAACCCAGACAGTCGCCGGTATAACCTCCGATATGCCTTTTAAAATACCAGCCCATATATATTTTTCCTAAATAAGCCAGAGCAAAAGCAAAAATCAAACGCCAGTCCGGAATTAGGTAAAAAGCAATTAAAACACTGATGAACCCTACCAGCAAAGCCATCTTATCCAAAGGTTTATTGGCTAAAGGTTTTGACTTGCTGACATCAATATCAGTGACATATTGATGGGTATAAATCATCGTTCCCGATATAAATCTGCTTGTGGTATGAGCTAAAATAACAATCAGTAAAACGCCTATTGGATCACTCATTCCCAAAGCCTGAATACTGTAAAATTTTAAAGCAAAAAGCAGAATAATCCCTATTGTACCATACGCTCCTACCCGGCTGTCTTTCATAATCGTCAGAATTTTTTCTTTTCCATATCCTCCCCCGAAGCTGTCGCACATATCCGTAAAGCCGTCTTCATGAAACGCTCCTGTCAACAGAACACTTGAAATCATCATGACAACAATTCCTATTTCAAGATTAAAAAGCAACGTGGAAAGATAAAGAATCACAGCATTGAACAATCCAACCAATAATCCCACCCAGGCAAAATATTTCTGAGATTTATTCATGATTTCACCCGAATACGGAATGGTAAACGGAACCGGAATTCTTGTGAAAAACATGAGGGCGGTTGCAAAATAGATCAGTTCGTTTTTTATAGCTTTCATTTAGTTTTTATTTGATACATCTGCATCTTCAAAGCTGGACATTTCATTCAGGAAATTAACCGCACTCTGAATAATCGGATAGGCCAATGCACAACCTGTTCCTTCTCCCAGGCGCAGATTCAGATTGAGGACAGCCTGCTCTCTCATCAGTCCCAGCAGCTGAGGATGGGCATTTTCATTGCTTACATGGCAGAAGATACAGCTATTCAAAACTTCGGGGTTCTTTTTCCATACGGTGGCTACAGCGACAGTGGCGATAAAACCGTCTACCATAATCAGCATATTGTGATGGTACGCTTCTTCTATTGCACCAATCATTTGGGCAATTTCTAACCCTCCAAAAGTTTGGGCTATCTCATCCTCAGTCATTTCAGCCGGATATTTTTCAATAGCTTCTTTCAAGATACTGATCTTATTGTCCAGCTGATGATCATTCAGTCCCGTTCCGCGTCCTATACAATTGGTGATAGGAATATCAAACAGCTTGCTCATCATTAAAGAAGAAGCAGAAGTATTCCCGATTCCCATTTCTCCAAAACCAATGATATTGCAGCCTTTTTTAGCAATATCAGCAACCACAGACTTTCCATTTTTAAGAGCCTGATGATATTCTTCTAATGTCATGGCAGGTTCTTCAAGGATGTTACGGCTGGATTTTCTTACTTTCTTGTCTACCAGATTCAGCCCTTCCGGAAAATCGAAATTGACTCCGGCATCTACAATTTTTATGCTGATACCATTCTGCCTGCAAAAAACATTGATGGCAGCACCTCCGCCAAGGAAATTCATGACCATCTGATAGGTGACTTCCTGTGGATAAGCACTTAACCCCGCTTTGGCAATCCCATGGTCGGCTGCAAAAACTACCATATGGGGATTCAATAACTGTGGTGAAGTAGTTTTCTGAACCATTCCGATTTTATGGGCAAGATGTTCAAGATGTCCTAATGCGCCTAACGGTTTTGTTTTAAAATCAATTTTATGCTTTAATTCTGATGATAACATGGATGTTTATGGTGATGTTAAATGGAAAAGTGCAATATTAGTGAAATAGAGAGGATTTTGTATGATTTGTCTGGAGTTTTTATAAGCGGGAAGCCAGAAGCTGGGAGCTGGAAGTTAAATATCCCACAATTTCAAACTCTCTGATCTTATAACTCTCAAACACTCTCACTCTCCTACTCTCAAACCCAAAACCCGGACCTCGCAACAAAAAAAACAACGTAAGAACATTGCGCACTTCACTCTTTACTTTGCATCATCAATCAATACCAATGACACCAAAAATACTTGAAAAAATAAGAGAAGTGGAAGCTGCAAAGGGCGTAGAAGTCCTTCTGGCCGTAGAATCAGGGAGCAGAGCATGGGGTTTTGCATCTCCTGACAGTGATTATGATATACGTTTTATCTACCGTCACGACAAAGACTGGTATCTTTCTCCGTGGGATAAAGATGAAACGATAGAATTTATGACAGAAGATGATCTGGACGGTTCCGGCTGGGATCTGAGAAAGACCTTTCATCTCTTGTTAAAGTCGAATGCAGCTTTGCTGAGCTGGTTTTATTCTCCTATCGTTTATAAAGCGGATGAAAAGTTTGTAGAACTGTTCAAACCTTTGGCAGATGCCTGTTTTTCTCCGGTTGCGGTTTCTTACCATTATCTGAGCATGAGCAGGAAATATCTGGAAGCCTGCAGAAGTGATGAAGTAAAATTAAAAAGTTATTTTTATTGCTTACGAACAACATTAACAGGAAAGTGGATCATAGAGAAAGGAACGGTTCCTCCTATACTTTTCAGTGATTTGCTTGTTTTGACGGATGATAACACCAGACGAAAAATAGAAGATCTTGTTGCTCTAAAAGCAACCAAAGGAGAATCTTACTACCACCCGAATGATTGGGAACTGTTTGATTTTCTGGAGAAAACAATCGCGGAAAATGAAGAAAAATCGAAAAGTCTGTCAGGAGGAAAAGCAGATAAAGGTGAGATGGAGAGGGTTTTTAGGGAGATATTGGGAAATTAAAGAAAACAATTGTATTTTTATAAAAAAAACAATAGCTTGGATAATTTCTCAGAAACTTTAAAGAGGATGCATAAGTCATCAAAAACACTTCATAACAATCTAGATTTTCATAATTCTTGCTATCTAGCCGGTTATGTAATTGAATGTTACGCTAAAATAATTTTAGGTATGCACCATAATACATCAGGTTCTACTTATGGACATAATATTGCTAACATGCAGAGAGAGATTTCATATATTATAGCACATTCAAGTTTATCTCCATATATGGTTGATATGAATATCAATTTTCCAAAAATAATCACTGGGAGTAGAAAGTGGCATCCAATAAAACGATATATAGAATCTACGAGCCAATGGGTTGAAGCAAATTCGATTGACTATCAAAAAGAAATTGATATTGCTATGAAAAAAATTACAAAAATGGAAATTGACGGTTATACACTAATTTAAATTATAATTAATGGAAAGCTTTAATGAAACTAAAAATGAAATAATAAATTTTTCAAAAACTTTGGGAAGTTTTGAAATATGTTTTATTGTTCGTAATATTTATTCCCGTTTTGCCATATTTATAGTTGCTGAAAAAGAATTTGAAATAATAATTCCTGAAAATATTATTACAAAGGTTGATGCAATTAGATTCATAGATAAAATACAAGATAATTTTATCTATGAAGATTTACAAAATTCAAGTAATTTAGAGGATAGTAGTAAAAATATCTATTTTTCTGATAGGCATATTGAAAATACCAATTGGTTTATAAAAGATTCATTTAAACTAAATAGTCCTGTAATATCTTTTTATTCTTTTAAAGGAGGTGTTGGAAGAACAACATCTACAGTTTTAACTGCCTTATTGTTAGCTAGGCAAGGTAAAAAGGTTATGATAGTTGATTTTGATTTAGAAGCACCTGGATTATCATCTATTTTTGCAAATCAAAATAACGAATCATATTCATTACTATCTGTTAAAGGATTTGTAGACTTTATGATTGATTACGAGTTCAATAATAGAAATTTTGAGAAAATAAATCTAGATGATTATTATTTCAGAAAAAATGAGCAAGCACTTGTAGGAACTCAAGGAGGAGAGATTTTTATTGTTCCAGCAATAGCAACAGATAATGAAAGTGCAAATTCATATATAAGCAAACTATCCAAAACAAATATCCGTTTTGGAGATTCAAATCAATATATACCTGACTTATTTTTAAAAAAGATGGAAGAAAAACTGAGTCCGGATTATATATTAATTGATACAAGAACAGGAATAAATGATGTTGGTGGATTAGTATTTAATCGTTATGCTCAAAGTATTTTTCTTTTATTTTATGGCAATCAACAAAATATGTTTGGCCTTGAAAGTCTATTACCTGAATTAGTAAAACTAAAGAAAAAAGATATTAAATTTTATTTAATTAACTCTCCAGTACCCTTAGATGAAAATGTTGCTAAAGAAGAAAGGGGTTATTATATTGAAAAAAGTTATGAAATATTTACAAATTATTATTATGATGACAATATTCCTTCTCAATTTGATGAAACTGCTGAGCATTATCCTATAGACATATTTTATAACCCTCAAGCATTGATACTTAACAGTAATGATAAGCTTTCTTCACTTTTGGAAAGTCCAAATAACCCTTATCAGCAAATTGCAGATATAATAATTAACTCAGATTTAAACCAAAATTTAGAAATTATAAATGATAACGTTACTAACAAAAATGTTTTAGAATGTATTACAAATATATCAACTGGAACTTCTGAAAATGAATTTAAAGAAGAAAAGGATTTAAAACAACTTTTTTATCCTAGAAAAGATTATAAATATATTTTTGAAAAAGATAAGTTTTTAATTCTAGGAGAGAAAGGTGTGGGTAAAACAGCTCTATTTTCTGTATTGTCTCATAAAAACTATGCAAATGAACTTGCAATCTATTGTGGCGTTAATTCCACTGAAATACTTAATACAGAATGGATCATCGGCTTTGAAAAAGGTAATGCAAATTTTCCTGATAAAACTAACTTTGAATCTTTAAATGATTTTGATTCTATTTTATTTAGAAATTATTGGATATTATTATTAATTAGAGAATTAAACCCAAGTGTACTCCCTGAATCAACATTATGTAATAGGATAAAAGAAGCCAAAATTATTAATCTTAAGGATATAGTAAAAGAACCTAATATTGGTGAATTATTAATAGATATATTAGATGATGTAAACAGAAATTTAATTCAATCTAAAAAAACATATATTATTGTTTATGATTATTTGGATGCAGGTTTACCTGATGTAAATGATTTAAGAGGAAGATTAGTTAGCTCATTGGTAAGTTTTTATTATGACTATATAAACAGATTTAGCAATATAAAATCTAAAATATTTTTAAGAAGTGATATTTTTGATAGAGAAGTTTCTGGCCTTACTGATAAAGTAAAAATATCAAATTACTCCCAAAAAATAGAATGGCAATATGATCAATTATTAAATGTTGTATGGAAAAGAATCTATGAACAAAATAAACATTCTGATCTATTTACAGATTTTCAAATTGAGCAGAACGAAATATTAGGAAGTATTCCAAATCTAACTACAGAAACTGAACACAAGAAGATATTAGATAAAATATTTGGTAAAAACATGGGGGGTAATAACAAAGCGTATCCTTATAATTGGGTTAGAATACATATAGAAGATACTAATAATAAAATACATCCTCGAACATTGATAAAATTATTTGTTGAGAGTGCTAAACTCGAGCAAGATGAAAAAGATCATCCAAAAGATAGGATAATTCGTTCAAAAAATATTGAAAAAGCTTTAGAAAAATTTGTATCTGCATCACAAGTTGATGAATTAAAAGAAGAATACCCTGAATTAGAAAATGTTTTTTCTAATTTATATAGTAATGTACCAAACGGCAGGGCACCAATAAATGATAAAGATTTAGAAGATGCTCTGGAAAAACTGAAAGAAGAACCGTTAAAAATTATAGAAAAACTAAAAACAATCGGAGTATTAAAAGATTATAAAGCTTATAAAAAAACAAAACAAACAAATGAGGAAAAGAAGTACCATATTCCTGATTTGTATTTATATGGTATGAAATTTACCAGAAAAGGAACAAGATAAGGAATGACCATCCAAGACCTAAAAAACAAAAACCTCCTCCTCTTCGAAGCCATTTCCGGAAGCCGGGCTTTTGGGCTGGCAACGGAAAATTCTGATACGGATATCCGCGGGGTGTATTATCTGCCGAAGGAAGATTTCTTTGGACTGAACTATATTCCACAGATTTCCAATGAGACGAATGACCTTACGTACTATGAAATCGGGAGGTTTGTAGAACTGCTGCAGAAAAATAATCCTAATATTCTGGAAATTCTGGCAAGTCCGGAAGATTGTATTCAATATAAACATCCACTGATGGATCTTTTGAAAACGGAGGATTTCCTGTCAAAACTATGCAAAGACACCTTTGCAGGATATGCTGTTTCGCAGATTAAAAAAGCAAAAGGTCTCAACAAAAAGATTTTAAATCCTATTGATAAAGAAAGAAAATCAATCCTGGATTTCTGTTTTATCCTTGATGGACAAGGTTCTGTACCATTGAAAAAATGGCTGCATGAATTCCCTTCCTCTGGAGAACGGGGTGGTTTATCACAGGAAAAATGTGGATTGGTAAATATTGACCATACAAAAGGAATGTATTCGTTATTTTATGATGAATCTGGAACGTTGGGCTATAAAGGAATCATTCAAAATGAACAAGCGAACCAGGTTTCCGTATCATCCATTCCTAAAGATGAAAAACCTGTTGCTTATCTGTTTTGCAACCTTGATGCCTACTCTGTGTACTGCAAAAATTACAGGGAATATTGGAAATGGGTAGCTGAGCGCAATGAAGACCGTTACAATGTCAATCAGAACCATGGACAGAATTACGACAGCAAGAATATGATGCACACCATCCGTTTATTACAGTCCTGTGAACAGATTTTTAAAACCAACTCTTTGAATATCCGTGTTGATAACCGTGATGAACTGTTAGACATCAAAGCGGGAAACCAGTCTTACGAAAGCGTCATGCAAAAGGCAGAAAACCTGATACAGTCTATAGAAAATCATTATTCCATTTCCAGGCTACCCAACGCTCCGGATCTGGAAAAAACAACAAAAGCCTTAATTCAGATAAGGAAAAAACTGTATCATAATAATGAGTTATGAGTGGCAGGATTGATGAATTTCAACACTTCCACTGTCAAAAAAAGCAAAAATCCCTCAAATTGAGGGATTTTTTATGTTTAAGAATGAATCTTATTAAGCTTCGTTGGAAGGCGTTTGGTTTTCCACTGGCTTTTCGCTTTGCGGCTTTTCACCTTGTGGCTTCTGCCCTTCAGGTCTTCTCTGTCCCTCTGGTCTGCCCTGTCCTTCCGGTCTTCTCTGCCCTTCAGGTCTGCCTTGTCCTTCAGGTCTTGGAGGTCTTGGTAAAAGAACTTTACGGGAAAGTTTCATTTTCTTACGGTCGTCGTAACCCATGAACTTCACTTCCACTTCATCACCTTCTGCATAAGGAACTTTGTCTAAACGAGCCCATTCAATTTCAGAAATGTGAAGAAGTCCTTCTGTTCCTTTAGCAATGGCTACAAATGCACCAAAGTCCATTACTTTCACTACTTTACCTTTATAAATTTCTCCTACAACAGGTACAAAAGTAATTTCATTGATCTTGGCAATGGCAGCGTTGATTTTTTCTCTGTCTGTACCAGAAATTTCGATACGTCCGATTTCCCCTACTTCTTCAATAGCAATCACTGTATCCGTATCTTTCTGCATCTGCTGAATGATTTTTCCACCAGGTCCGATTACAGCACCGATGAAGTCTTTTGGAATCTCCATTACCACCATTTTCGGAGCGTGAGGCTTCACGTCTGCTCTTGGCTGAGAAATAGTTTCCGTGATTTTGTTCAGGATGTGTAATCTTCCGTCTTTAGCCTGCATCAAAGCTTTCTCCATGATATCCATAGAAAGTCCCTGGATTTTGATATCCATCTGACAAGCGGTGATACCGTCTGCAGTACCTGTTACTTTGAAGTCCATATCTCCCAGGTGATCTTCATCTCCCAATATATCAGAAAGTACGGTAAATTTCCCTGATTTTGTATCAGTGATCAGACCCATTGCAATCCCTGAAACAGGTTTTGTAATCTGAACCCCTGCATCCATCAATGCCAGTGTACCTGCACAAACTGTTGCCATTGAAGAAGAACCGTTAGATTCTAAGATATCGGAAACAATTCTGATTGTATATGGGTTTTCTGCCGGAATTACTGCAGTTAAAGCTCTTTGAGCTAAGTTTCCGTGTCCTACTTCTCTTCTTGAAGTACCTCTTAAAGGTCTTGCTTCACCTGTAGAGAACGGAGGGAAATTATAGTGTAAGAAGAATCTTTCGTCGTGCTGCGTGATTACGCTGTCGATCATGTTGGCATCTTTTACAGAACCCAGAGTTACTGCTGTTAAAGACTGAGTTTCTCCTCTTGTAAAGATCGCAGAACCGTGAGCTCCCGGAAGATAATCAATTTCTGACCAGATTGGACGGATCGTCTGAGGATCACGACCATCAAGACGGATATTGTCTTCAAGGATCATCTGACGCATTGCTTCTTTCTCTACGTCGTGGTAATATACTTTAACGAAAGGTGTTACTCTTGCCAGTTCTTCTTCATTCTCAGCATATTGTGCTAAAAACTCTTCAAGAACAGCTTTGAATTTTTCTCCTCTTTCTTCTTTATTAGATGGAGTTTTTGCTACTTCGTACACTTTGTCGTAACATTCTTTCCATACTTTTTCACGAATTTCTTCATCGTGATCTTCGTGGCTGTATTCTCTTTTAGGGAAAGATTTTCCCACTTTTTCAGCTAATCTCTCCTGAGCTTCAATCTGTTTTCTGATCTCAGCGTGAGCGAAGTTGATGGCTTCAAGCATTTCCTGCTCAGAGATCTCCTTCATTTCTCCTTCTACCATTACGATGGAGTCTTTAGTAGCTCCAACCATAATGTCAATATCTGATTTTAATAAATTTTCATAGCTTGGGTTCACGGCCAATTCTCCGTCAATTCTTACGACTCTTGCTTCAGACATTGGTCCGTTGAAAGGAATATCTGTAATTGCAATAGCTGCAGAAGCTGCTAAACCTGCCAATGCTTCAGGCATTACTTCTTTATCGTAAGAAATCAATGAAATCATTACCTGTACTTCCGCGTGGAAATCTTCAGGGAATAGAGGACGCAATACTCTGTCCACCAATCTCATTGTAAGCACTTCATCATCAGATGGTTTTGCTTCTCTACGGAAGAAATTTCCAGGAATTCTTCCACCTGCATAAAACTTTTCTCTGTAATCTACTGTTAATGGTAAAAAGTCTACACCAGGATTTGCTTCTTTGTTGGCTACAACTGTTGCTAAAAGCATAGTTCCACCACATCTCACCACTACAGATCCGTCTGCCTGCTTAGCCAGCTTTCCCGTTTCAATAGTGATTTCCCTGCCGTCTGCAAGGATAATCGTTTCTGTAAACGCTTGAGGTATACTCATAAATTTGCTTCTTTATACTCCGTATTGAGTATGATTAATATTTAAACTCTTTAAATTTTCGTTTGCAAAGGTACTATATAATAATGATATATTAAATTTTTCGATGCCTTTAATAGGCGTTTAAAATACAAAAAATTGGCTATCAATTGATGAAAGTCTGAAAATTCACATCATTAATCTGAACTTATTCACTATTTATGAAAATAAAAAAGTCTTTTTTTGAGGATAATGTATTGAAAAATGCAGTCGTTTTTGTATTATTGTCTCAAAAAATGAAAATAATACATTGATCTGAAAAAAGCATCTGTTCCATTCTAAAAACTATTAAAAATATTGCAAACCAACAGGCTGATTCCTATATTTGCCCTACTTCACCAATTACAATGCTGTAGGCTAAAAAAGTTAAGGAACTCTCCTTATCCAGATAAATAAATGTTTATGATTAATAAAGAAGTACAATCTCAAAGCAGGAATTATACGGTTCCGTTAATTACCATCACCCTGCTGTTTTTTATGTGGGGATTCATCACCTGTATGAATGACATTCTGATTCCCTATCTGAAGCAGCTGTTCAATCTTACCTTTTTCGAATCCATGCTGGTACAGTTCTGTTTTTTCGGAGCTTACTTTATCGGATCGCTGATTTATTTTATGATTTCCATTACGAAAGGAGACCCCATCAATAAATTAGGCTATAAAAAAGGAATCCTGTTCGGAATTTTTCTGGCAGCATTTGGCTGCGTTCTGTTCTATCCGGCAGCTACATTTTCATATTACCCTCTGTTTCTGGGTGCTTTGTTTATTTTAGGATTGGGCTTTACGGTATTACAAATTACAGCTAATGCCTATGTTTCACTGTTGGGAAGTGAAGAATCTGCATCCAGCAGGCTGAATATGACCCAGGCATTCAATGCCTTCGGAACAACGATTGCCCCGGTACTTGGAGGCCACCTTATTTTTGAATTTTTCTCTTCTCCGGACGGATCATTCAGTGCGGTAGCTACAAGAATTCCCTATCTTATTTTTGCTGGGATCCTCTTACTGGTTGCTTTATTGATTTCCAGAGTAAAGCTTCCTTCCTTTCAGATGGGTGAAGAAGAAGTGGTAAAAGGCTGGGGAGCACTTGAATTCAGTCATCTGAAATTCGGAATATTTGCTATGTTCTGTTATGTAGGCGGAGAAGTTGCCGTAGGAAGTTTTATTATCAGTTTCCTGGAGCAGCCGCAGATTATGGGTTTTAATGAGATCATCAGTAAAAATTACCTTTCCTTATATTGGGGCGGAGCGATGATTGGCCGTTTTCTTGGAGCCATCTCTTTAAATCAATCAATAAGTCAAAGCAAAAAGGCTGTTTATATGCTGGGAGCAGCTGCAGCTGTTTTCCTTGTGATTTTCAGCATTGTCAATCTTACTTTCAGTCAGATCAGCTTTTTCATTGTGTTTATCATACTTAATTTCATTGCTTTTTTCGTGGGTAAAGCAGCTCCGGCAAGAACTTTATCCATCTTTGCAACGATCAATGTTGCGTTGTTAATTTCTGCAATGGTGAATCATGGTGAACTGGCCATGTACAGTATTCTGGGAATCGGAATTTTCAATTCTATCATGTTCTCGAATATTTACACACTGGCTATTTCAGGATTGGGTAAATATACCAGCCAGGGATCTTCTTTGGTGGTAATGGCAATTCTGGGAGGTGCTATTGTTCCGATATTCCAGGGGTATCTTGCAGATCAGTTGGGGGTACAGCATTCATTCATTATCCCTGTATTCTGCTATCTGGTTATTCTGATATTCGGAGCATACTGTACCAGATATCTGGGGCATGTGGAAACTCCAGAATCCAAATCAGGGCATTAAAATTCAAATCAAATTCAAATCAAAATGTATAAGCGGAATATCTCAAAGGTATTCCGCTTTCTTTTTTCCCATCTTACCATGTAACTTTTTATCAGAAAAAAGAACTTATCTTATAAACTGACACCATTATTATGAAAATACAGTTAAAGCTTGAATACGCAGCATTTCTACTATCAGGAATCTATGCTTTTGCCCAAACAGGATACTCCTGGTGGTGGTTTGCAGGGCTATTTCTTGCTCCGGACATTTCCATGCTAGGATACACAATTAATACTAAAGCAGGTGCTTTTTGCTATAATCTCTTCCATCATTTAGGAGTAGCCATTATCGTTTATCTTGCCGGAACAGCTTTGTCTCTTCCCTATTTGCAGGTGATTGGCTCTATTTTGTTTTCTCACTCTGCGTTTGACAGAATTCTGGGTTACGGCTTGAAGTATCCGGATAGTTTTCAGAATACTCATTTGGGAAAGATTGGAAAGAAGGCTGAATAGTGATGTTGTAATCATCTTCAGTATTTTTTTCAAGCTAATACCTACGGAATGACACAATTGGCGTATTCGTCTATCCATACAGTTTATCACTCCGTAGGAATCTACATACTCTTTTATTACCCCATGAGAATCAAAGACTTTAAGAAACTTAAGTGCTCTTCTCCGCCATTTAGTATTTTAAAAAAAACTTTTGTGTCTTTTGTGATTAAAAATCCCTTCTTATGTAGAAGCAAAAAAGCAACCTCTTTCGAAGTTGCTTTTTTATTTTGAAAATCTTTATAGATTATTTTCTTAAACCTAGTTCAGCAATAATTGCTCTATATCTTGCGATATCTTTGTTTTTAAGGTAATCTAATAAACTTTTTCTCTTACCTACCAATTTCACTAGAGATCTCTCTGTGTTGAAATCGTGACGGTTAGCCTTTAGGTGTTGAGATAAGTGATTGATTCTGAAAGTGAAAAGAGCGATTTGTCCTTCAGCACTTCCTGTGTCCTGTGCAGATTTTCCGTGCTTTGCGAAAATTTCCTGCTTTTTGTCTGTTGTTAAGTACATTCCAATATTGTTTAATGATTATTATGTAACGGGTGCAAAATTACGACTATTTTTTGATTCTGCAAACATTATTGATTTCATATATCAAATTTGATAGAAAAAAATGTTAAAAATTTCTTAATAAATTGTATGCAATCCAACGAAAAGGCAGTAATTTTGCATTCGAATTACAAATGAAAAAAATTATATTCTTTACAGCGGTTACTACTTTTTTATTCATCGGATTTACTTCGGTAAAAGCCCAGAAGAATACTGATGATAAAATAAAAAAAGTTCTTTACTTCAATCCCGAGGTAGAACCTGATATCGACGAAATAAAAGACCCTACCAACAATGCTTTCTTTGATGCTGTTACCGATAATTTCAGTAACAGAAGAAATAAAATGCTCCGTGCAGAAGTACAGGTTCCCTTCGACAGCATAGACCAACAGACCATCGTGGATTACTGTCTCAACAATGATGCAGATTTTGCTATTGTTTCTAAAGTGAGATATTTCAAAGTAGGATTTGGCAAGTATGTTTTCTCCAATCAGGTGGTTGTGAGTATGAAACTTTTTGGTGCTGACGGAACACTTGTTACCGAAACCGACCATGATACCTACCGGAAAAATATGCGTCTGCTGGGTTCTACCGTTAATTCCGTCAAAATAGGAACCGAAGGAGCTATAAAAGGAATTATTAAGAAACTGAGAAAGCTGAAACCGACGGAAGCAGAGCTTTAGGGTTTAAAATTCCGGGGTTAAGGCTGAAATATTAAGAATTTTATCGTCAATAGTCAATTTTGCTTTGCTAGTCAATTGTGAATGTTATTTTTTTCTTAATAAGCTGTACGAGAAAAATTCATCATTCATAATTTTTTACGAACTGTTTCCCGTGTCCTGAATTCTAAATATTTTCATGTTAAATAAAGTGCTTATTCATACTTACGGATGGATGCCTTTTATTAAAAAAACACTATAAAAAACTGATTAACAATTAAATATTTTCACAAAACAAGGATTTATTAAATATTTTTTACTACTTTAGACAGACATTAAATCCAAAATCTTATGAAAAATCTAAAGAAACTCAGCAGAGAAGCAACCAAACAAATTAACGGAGGATCCGGACCTTTCAGATGCAGCGAAACAAGACCTTGCTACATAGGCTTCTGCTGCAGAGGAGCATGTATGGAATATGCCTGTATAGAAGACTAGAAAACATTTTATATCTTATTACGATAAATGATGCAAATCTAAAAACCTGAACAGGCTGGAACAGAAAAACATTAAAGGAAGTGGAATAAAAAAGTGTGGTGACCATTCAGATTGCGAACCCTACTAATGCTGTCTGCATATACATTCCCACCTCACAATCCGAACCAATGTAGAGAATATTGGAATTTAAAATTTAATTTTTACACATCCGTTTCGGCGGGTGTTTTTTTTGCCCATATAATGAAGCTATCAACTTTAATTAATCCTTAATTTTGTCAGTTTATTACTCAGTCTTAAAAATTTGAATTATTTTTGCATATCCAAAAATTTCACGTTTTGAATTCTAGAGACGAACTTATCTTTAACCCTGCCGATATTGCCGAAACTCTCAGCGAACTTCCTGCTGACGAGAGGCTGCTCGCGTTCCTGAAGGTTCCGAAAGAATACAAAGCAGAAGTTTTCTCACATCTTGATCCTGATTTTCAGGAAGATACCATCAGAAGTATCGGAAGCGATGAAGTTTCCGAAATCCTGAATGCAATGACTCCGGATGACAGAACTGCTCTTTTCGAGGATTTCCCGGATGAGCTGATTAAGTACTCCATCAACCATCTTAACCCTCAGGAAAGAAGGATTGCGTTAAAACTTCTTGGATACAATTCGGATTCTATTGCCCGTCTGATGACTCCTTACTATATCCAGATCCGTAAGGAATGGACGGTAAAAAGATGTCTTCAGCAGATTAAAAAGGTAGGAAAAAGGGTGGAAACCATGAACTACCTGTACGTGGTAGACGAAAGAAACCGCCTGATTGATGACCTTGCCATAGGAACATTACTGCTGGAAGAGGAAGACACTTTGGTTTCTGATATCACAGACAATCATTTCGTAGCTATTACCACCACTACTTCCAAAGAGGATGCGGTAACCTATTTCGAAAAATATGACCGTGGTGCGCTTCCCATTATTACGGAAGCTGGTGTTCTGGTAGGAATTGTAACAATAGATGACATTCTGGATCAGATTGAACAGCAGAACACGGAAGACATCCAGAAATTTGGGGGATTGGAAGCATTGGACCTTCCCTACACCCAGACTTCATGGACAGAAATGATCAAGAAAAGAGCCACCTGGCTGATCATTTTATTTGTTTCTGAAATGCTGACTGCTTCTGCAATGGGATATTTTGACAAGGAAATTGAAAAAGCGGTTGTTCTTGCTCTATTTGTTCCATTGATCATTTCCAGTGGCGGAAATTCCGGATCACAGGCTGCCACTTTGATTATCAGGGCGATGGCTCTTCAGGAAATCAGTCTGAAAGATTGGTGGTATGTGATGAAAAAAGAAATTATCTCCGGATTATGTCTTGGAGCAATTTTAGGAGTTATCGGATTTGTCAGAATTATGCTTTGGCAGCAGATAGGCCTGTTTGATTACGGACAGTATTGGGTATATGTAGGATTAAGTGTTTCTGTTTCCCTGATTGCCATTGTATTGTGGGGAACATTATCTGGTTCCATGATCCCGTTTGTCTTAAAGAAATTGAATCTTGACCCTGCTACTTCATCTGCTCCTTTTGTAGCAACGCTGGTGGATGTTACAGGTCTTATTATCTATTTTACCGTAGCCGGACTTTTCTTAACCGGAAAACTTTTGTAATTTTAGGCATCATCTAACATGCCAATATGAAAATCGTTTCACTTGTACCTTCTATTACTGAGGCTTTATTTGACCTTGGACTGACCGAAAATGAAGTGGTAGGAAGAACAAAATTCTGTATTCATCCTCAGGATAAAATAAAAAATGTACCCATAATCGGCGGAACAAAAAATATTAATATTGAAAAGATTAAAGCATTACAGCCGGATCTTATTCTTGCCAATAAGGAAGAAAATGTAAAAGATCAGGTGGAAGCTCTGATGGATGATTATAAAGTAATGGTCACTAATATCGACACTATTGAGGACAATTATTATTTGCTTAAGAATCTCGGAAAGCTCTTCGGAAAGGAAGACAGAGCACAGGTGTTTAATCTTAAAATCTATGATGTTCTGAATCAGGCCAAACTGGATATTCCAGTAAAAGCTGCTTATCTTATCTGGAAGAACCCTTATATGACCATTGGTTCGGATACCTTTATTCATAGGATCTTAACTGAAATTGGTTTTGAAAATATTTTTAAAAACCAGACCCGTTATCCTCAAATCACTACTGAAGATCTTGCAGATGCCGATGTCATTATGCTTTCGTCTGAACCATTTCCGTTTAAAGAAAAGCATATTGAGGAACTAAAGGCTTTTTATCCTGATAAAAAAATCATAATAGTGGATGGTGAAGCTTTTTCCTGGTATGGGACGCACATTGCGAAATGTGAAGAATATTTCAGGGAATTGGTTTCTCAATTTGCTTATACAAAATAATGCCTTGCTTTATGGGCAAGACATTAGTATGGTTATCTGATCGTTTAAACTAAAATTTTCTGCTGGAAGTTATTATATTCAGAATAAAAGGCTTGTTATTGATATTTATTTTTGACTGCTGATATACCTTAATGACTTTCATGGATTTTTCATTTTCCTTTACTATATCCACTTCATATCTTTGATTTTCGGGAGTGAAAACTACTGGCTCATTTTGAATTTCCATATTCATTTTTGAAAAATAAGGTTTCAGCCCATCTAAAGAAAGCTCATTTGTTTCAATAGGAATTGCTTTTTCTTCAAATTTTTTTACCAATTCATCCGAAACATTTCCTGCAATGCGCATCGATTTGATTAAAATTTTATTTTCAGAAATCTGTTCTATGTCTATTGTATTGATCGTTTCATCCACAATTAATTGATCAATAGCAGGTTCTTCGTTAGCTTTCTGAACTTTTCTACAAAATAAACCATCTTTATGGCAAAAAGGCCATATATTCTTCCAGCCCCATCTCACAGACATCTGTACCGAACCTCCTTCTGTGATACGAGTTCTTTTTTCTATCCCCAGATTTTGGGTTTTAATCTTTTGTGCACTTCCATATATAAGAAATAAACAAAGTAAAAGAGTTAACATTTTTTTCATGACGTTATATTTTTATTAGTTAGTACAACGAAGTTCTAATAAAATAATAGATTAAAGCCATGAAAAAACCCCTTATAAAATAGGGGTTTTAACGGTATTTTACAAATATTTTATCTACAAAATATTTAGTTTTTTATATAATTTTTGCAATTTCATTGCATAGCCATTCCAGTAATTCACGGTCTTCCTGCGTGAAAGGATCTATGGTATGAGAATCAATATCGATCTGGCCAATATTTTTTCCATCTTTAAAAATAGGAACTACAATCTCTGCTTTCGTATCGATAGAACAGCTTAAGTAGTTACTTTCTTCATGTACGTCAGGAACTACAAATGTTTCGTTGGAAACTGCAACCTGACCACAGATTCCTTTACCGTAAGGAATGATTGTATGATCGGTAGGTGCTCCTACATAAGGACCTAAAATCAATTCATCCTTATCTCCGTTTTTGAAATAGAAACCCGTCCAGTTGAAGTAAGGAATTTCCTGATCCAAAAGGTGGCAGACTTTTTCAAGTTTTTCTTCTGTATTATGTTTAGGACTTTCGAGAATTGAGGAAAGTCTTTTTTTTAATTCTGACATTGTATTTATATTTTAAGAGAATTGTTTTAGGGAAAGTTCTTCTTTATACCCGAACATTCCACGCTCTTTAATCATTTCTGCTACGCCTTCCGGAACCTGGGTTTCCCAGCCTTTCACACAACATGCAATTTTTCTCAATATTTCTCTGGAATAAATTTCCAGAAACTCAGGATTATAATTGGTAATATCTACGATACGGTTGTTGTGTTTGAAGTACTTATATAATTCTTTCAGATTTTCTTCCACTTTCAGGTTGGAAGAATCTAATAACTGATGAGTTTCCGGATCTTTGTAAGGATACAGATATACTCTCATTCCATTTCTGAAGAACTTCCCGAATGCTTCAAGAATTCCTCCCGAAAGATTTTTATAATATTTTTCATCGAATACCATCAGCATATTATTTACCCCCATTGCTACTCCGATGTCACCACTTGTATAAGAGGCAAAATAATCAATCAGTCTGTAATATTCAGAGAAGTTTGAAATAATAACAGTATACCCCAGCTTTGCAAGAATATCTACTCTATCCAGGAAATCTCTCTCATCAATGTCTCCGTCTGCTCTCAGATTGGAAATGGTAATTTCGATAAGAACTTCTGTTTCTTCATGGGTGCAGGTAGCATCTTTGAAGAACATATCCATACCATTTTTAAGCATATCAATGTTTACCTTGGTCACCGGTCTAAAACTTCCTCTTACCGCGAAAATATTTTTCTTGTATAAAACATCTGCCGGAAGCATGTTGCTCCCTTGAGAATTGAAGATCACGGCATCGGTCATTCCGTTCTTTACAAGCTGAAGAGACATCAGTCTGTTGTCAACATACGCAAAAGCTGGTCCGCTGAAGTCGATCATATCAATCTCCAGGTTATCTTTTGCAATATCATCGTAAAGAGATTCTACCAAAGTTCTTGGATTGTCAAAATAATGAAAAGCTCCAAAAATAAGATTTACTCCCAGGTTCCCTAAAGTTTCCTGCTGAAGAGTAGCATCATTTTCTTTGAATTTTACATGGATAACGATTTCATTGTAATCTTCATTTTCTTTGGTCTGAAAACGGATTCCCACCCAGCCGTGGCCTTTTACCGTTTTGTCAAAATTGATGGTAGTTACCGTGTTGGCATAAGAAAAGAATTTTCTATCCGGATTATTATCTCTTGAAATTCTCTCTTCAATCAAAGCTACTTCATATCGAAGCATTTTGCGAAGCCTGTTCTGGGTAACGTACCTGTTTTTTACTTCCTTTCCGTAGATGGCATCACTAAAATCTTTGTCATAAGCAGACATTGCCTTAGCAATTGTACCGGAAGCTCCCCCTGCTCTAAAAAAGTGACGAACAGTCTCCTGCCCTGCTCCAATTTCTGCGAAAGTACCATAAATAGTAGGATCTAGATTAATTGTTAATGCTTTTTGTTTAGGAGTTAGTTTCTGATACATTAGGACATGAAATTTTTTGTAAATTTACCAAAATTAAACCAACCTCAAAACAAAATGAAGTTGAAATTTTTAGGAACCGGTACTTCTCAAGGTGTACCTGTTATAGGCTGCACATGCGAAGTGTGTACTTCAGAAAATCCCAAAGACAAACGTTTACGCTCTTCCGTTATAATCACTACGGAGGAAAATAAAAAAATACTGATAGACTGCGGTCCGGACTTCAGGCAGCAAATGCTTGCCAACCATGAACATAACATAGACATTGCGTTGATTACCCATGAACATAATGACCATGTGATTGGGCTGGATGATATGCGGCCACTGATTTTTAAAAGTGGAAAAGATGTTCCGTTATACTGCTATTCAAGAGTGGCTCAAGAAATAAAAAACAGGTTTCCTTACGCTTTTGCAGATGTAAAATATCCCGGTGCGCCCGCTTTTGAGCTTCATGAAATAGAAAACAAACCTTTTCAGGTACTGGAAACAGAAATTACTCCTGTGGAAGTCATTCACTATAAAATTACCGTATTTGGATATAAGTTTAAAAAGCTGGCCTACATTACGGATGCAGGTTACATTTCTGAAACAGAGAAGGGAAAACTGAAGGATCTGGACATTCTGATCTTAAACTGCATCAGAAAATTTGATCCTCATCCTGCCCATTTTATTCTTCCCGATGTTATTAAACTGTTTGAAGAATTAAAACCTAAAAAATTATTTTTAACCCACATAAGCCACCATTTAGGGCTGCATGATATTGAAGATAAGGAGCTTCCAGCCGGTATACATCTTGCCTACGATGGTTTGGAACTTAATTTTTAAAATATTTTCTTCAAAAAGCTTTTGAACATTGAAAAAAGTTCCTATATTTGCACACCAATTTGAAACAAACGTCATGTTTGTAATCAACATCAAGCCCAGGTGGCGGAATTGGTAGACGCGCTGGTCTCAAACACCAGTTCTTAGGAGTACCGGTTCGATCCCGGTCCTGGGTACAAAAAACCTCTGAAATCATTTGATTTTCAGAGGTTTTTACTTTTTAGGGTGGTCAAAAGGGTGGCTTTTTTATTTAATTCATAAATCGTTTTGTGAGAATTAATAAGACTATTATAAAAGTTTTGTAAATACCTTTTTATAAGAATTATTAATTGGGATATTCCTTAATATTTCTATTTATTACCATTTCTGATGTAAACCATCCAAAGGCTTTAATTAATTTTTCTAAATATATCTTTGCTTCTGATGTCACTTCAGTAGATTGAAATAAACCAAACTTCCACTGTTTAAGTCCTAAACTAGCTGCTAATAAAACTAATTTTTTACAGTCGTATTTATAAGCATAAATTTGTTGAGCGAGTTCTAACATCTTATCAATTTCGTTTTCAGGTCTTTCTATTGGATAATAAATGAAAAGAAAGCCTATGTCGTTATATGTTGTAAATCTCCTTGCTAGAAAATCTTTTTCATTTTGATATTTGTTCACTATTTCAAACAAATTTTGTGCGATTATTCTTCTTTCAAATCTACTCAAGGTCATAAGCTCTTTAGCTAATAATTCACCATTAGTCAATTCTAAAACGTCATTTTTTATTAATTCATCAATAAAATAACTCTTTTCATCTTCAAGTCTCTTTAATAAAACTTGTTTGTCTTTATCGTAAATTTCCCATTTTCCTTTTAGTTTTGAAGTTTCTTCTTCAAAATTTATATAAAGTTCTTTCTTAAAATCTCTTGCATTACTCAAATAATGAGCAAGAAGATCTTTTTCCTTACAATTACATTTTTTGTTTAGATTTTTGAGTAAAAGAGTTTCTCTTGATTTTAAGTATTCAGTTAAATCTTTTACTGTATCTAACTCTTTAACAAGAGTTTGAAACGTATCTTTATTTAGTATGGCAATGATTCCTTTATTTTCATCATAATCAATAAATTCATAGTTTTCAAAATCTTCACCTACACTTACGGTTATTTTAATAATGTTTGTGTAATCTTTAGGGTTAATGATAGTTTCTCCATTTGTAGGATGAATCACTTTTAGCTCATTTAAACTAAATATTTTTCGTTCCGCACCAAACAATTGTTTAGATGATTTTTCAATCACCTTTTTTGCAAATCTATCATAATTTCCTTTGCATTGATAATTTTTGACAGATATGATAATAGCTGTATCGAAAAACAAAATGAGTGCATCACATATTTCTTTTTTATCGCCATTCTCATCTTTTGGATTTGGATATAACCAATATTTTAAATAAGAAGTTTCAAGAATTTTTAAAACAAAATTTTCGCCTTCAATTCCACTATCTATAAAATCTTGATTCATAAGTTTTGTATTTTAATATTTCTGTTAAATTCTAAATTAACTCATTGCGCAAATTCGATTTATATAAATCTCATAAAGCTATTTTCGCTACTAATTTAAAATTTACTTTGATCGTTTTTTTGAGGTTTTGTTTTACTATTTTCTATCAATTTTCAAATGGGGTAATTTTTCGGAAGTTTTTGCAAATACTTTAGATTGAATTTCACTAGCATTTTCTAATCCAGAAACTACTTCAACATATGATTTAAGATTTCCTTCTGTAAATTCTCGTTCAATTTCGAGAACTCTATTCTTTGTTCTCGTTTCAACTTGTAATAAAATCAACATATAAGTGATTTCTTCAGCGAGCTTAAAAAATCTAAATTTATGTTCATCATCAGACACCTTCATTTCATCGAGAGAATACCATTTAACTAAC
Source organism: Chryseobacterium sp. CBTAP 102 (assembly GCF_003201365.1). Taxonomy (NCBI): domain Bacteria; kingdom Pseudomonadati; phylum Bacteroidota; class Flavobacteriia; order Flavobacteriales; family Weeksellaceae; genus Chryseobacterium; species Chryseobacterium sp. CBTAP 102. Next base: position 18,856 of record NZ_QICX01000008.1, on the reverse strand, counting down.
TGTTTTTCAATCTCTTTACCAACACTTGTTAAAGTAAATAAGTTCTCAAAGGAGTCAATTTCTTGTACGTGAGCAAATTTATTTCGGATATTCATCAAACAAGAAAGTTTTTTCGTCATTTCAGATTCTATTCCTTTAATATCTTGAATAATTTGTATTTTTTGATTAAAAGATAAGGCTGAAGAACCATATCCAAAAGATTTTGAAGTCTTATAATCAATACCCAATAAGTGCTCAATTGCTTCAGATACTAAAGTCTCAATATGAAGAGTATGCTCAATAATATATAATCTTAAATTATCAGTTTTAGAGAATACTTGGATATCAGTTTCTTTCATTTTAAAATATTTGTTAATCTCATTTCTTAAACTTGTTAATGGTAAAAAATGATGTAATTGATGTAAAAAATAGGTTTTTAAATTTTCACAGTTTTCTCAATCAGACTAGTGTAACAAGGAATAAATACGTTTTCATTGATATTTACAATTATTAAAGGAAAACCTCACAAAGATGTAATTTATAATCGTTTTTTGAGATAATATTTATATAAATGAATGTATAATTAAAATTATTAATTTTTAACAATCCCAGTCCAGCATTTCAATTTTATGAAAAAAGAAAGAATCCATATACCTCCAAACACCTCCGCTTTGACCATACACCATATTTTCTCGTTGCTCATTTTGGTAAAGCATTCGCAACATTATTTCTTTTGTATATTCTATTTCGTTAAATAATACAATTACTTTTACCTTTACCTCTGCAATTGCTGGCGCTTGATGTTCAACTGATAGAATTTCAAAGGTTTTGAGATTCTTTTGATCAAAAACTTTTCGTACTCTTCCTGCTTCTTTACCCATATTAAATTCATCGGAAAATAAACAAAGCTGTTTAGCCATTTGACCGTAATTATTTTTTTGCCAACTGGTTAAAAAGTAAACAGCATCTCGCTCTGGCGTAAATTCTGTATATTCTTCCTCTAATCCCTGAGCAGGAAAATCTACGTTTGCAATAGCTTTTCTTGATTTCCAATGATTCATGAATTTATCAGTTTCCGCTCTTTTTTCTTTCTGCAGTTTGTATTTATCAGTAGTTTCTTTTAAGTCTGATAGTGCCTCTTTCAGTGTAGGCTGTTTAGTCTCTTTAGGTGGATTTTCTTTATTTTTTTGCAAAGCTTTTGCCCAATCATTAATAGCAAATAATGTTAGCCATGCTTTACCTGCAACATATTTATTAGCATAAGAAATATCTCTTCCATGCAATATTCCGTTTCTGTAGGGGAAAAATATTTCTTCAGTGGTTGTCGACTTTCGTGTCACATTTAAAATGTCCCTAAGTTTGGAGAGACCGGTACTATGTGCAGCAATAGAATCCCACGCAGTAAGATCAGTATTTTCCGCAAAAAAGCCTTTGCTTTTACTGATGTCATTAACAGTACCATCAATAATCATTAAAAGTAATGGGATGGCAGAGTAAAATCTTTCAGCTTTTGTATCTTCAAAGGCTGCATTAATTAAATTATTTCGCTTTCTAAACTCAGGAACACCATATGTTGAAGTTATCAGCCATTGTATTTCCTCGGAAGTATAGTGATCGGCTAGTTTCTCCTCAGCTGCTTTTATATTGTCAGATTCTGCCAAATTAATGCATTCCATAATCAGATCGTGATTACCTGACTCGTGAGCAATCCAGCCAAGTCCACTGAAATAATTATTAAACTGGTCAGGACTTTTGGAAATCTCGTTGAATTGTTTTTCAATCTCATCAAAATTTTCAAAAGCATCTAAAATTTCTTTAGCTCGTGAACTAAAAAATGCTAAGAATGATACAATTTTTTTTACTGACTTCCCCCCCTTTAAATTATTTCTAAATTCTTCAAACGAAGAATTATCTTCAATTTTATTTTTGTTTGCCATTTTGCATTAATATTAGGTATATTATAATTTACTTAATACAAAAATACACTCTTACTACGCAGTCTATTTGCGTAAATATTATTTTTTAACTGCTACTTTCTTTATTTCTTCTGTCAGCTTCACAATGCCCTCAGTTATTAACCGTTTTACATTGAATGGAATTGGTTTACCCATAAAATAGTCAGATAAATCGTTGTTTACAAATTCACCATGCTTTTCAACTATAAAATGTAGAACAAGAGAACATAATTCATGTTGTTGCTGTGTAAATGCAATTAACAAAGCGTTGAATTGAGCCTCTTTGTCTCCGTCCCGGAGAAGTCCTGCGGTTAAGAAACAGTAAAATGCATCTTCAAATTGCTGTTCTTTGTCTTTTGCAACACCAAGATTAAACCAGGCAAGATCATTTGTTGGGTTAAGTTCTACAGCCTTAGTAAATTCTATAATTTGAAGTTTGAAGTCATTCAATTCCAAAGCCTTTTCATAAAGTTCTATCGATTTTTCACTTTCTATTTTTTTGCCATCAAGTCCTAATTTTATACATCGGTCCGTAATGGCTCTTTTTAAATACCACTCATAGCTATAGCTGTTATGTTGTTCAAAAAATTTGTCAAACCATTCGTTTGCTTTTGAAAATTTACCTTGGAGAAGCAAACAATCACCAATCAGGGCAAAGACAATTGCTTCTTGATTTGGTAGAATCTGTTCCAATCTAAAATACCTGTATTGAATATCTTCTTCAACTAATTCAATTGATTTTGTATAAAACAATTCGGCTAGCTTATAATGACCTTTAATAAATAAAAGCCCTGCCAGTTCTCTCCACCAATGTTTTCTTCTTTCGTAGTCTGGTAGATACTTTCTTGCTTTGAAATAACACTTGATTGCTTCATCAGTGTTATATAAGCCTCTCTCAATATTTCCGAGGTTATAATAACAATTTCCTATTATTGGGGAATATTCAGAGTATTGAATTGCTAATTTTAAATTTTCAGTTCTTAGATAAAAGAGTTCGTTATAATTTTTGCTATGGACAAAGTATGCTACATCAATAAAAAGAAAAGTTTCAAAGAGTTTTTTTCTTATTATTAGTTTTGTGATTTCGTTATACTGAAGAAGTAAATCCTGATTAATAGATGATTGTAAAGTCCCTAAAGGGTCAAAAAGCATTGCGTCCTCTTCTATACTAAAATAATCTTTTTCTATGAGTTTTCTTAAAAGTTTCAAGGAACCATTTAAATTTTCTCTTGCGAACGCAACTACCAGTAATTTAAGAATTTTAGCATTTGTAATATTTATATCATCTGCATTAAAAAGTGGTCTGTGAAGTAATGGATTCTCGATGTCAAAACTTTCGATTTCAATTTCTTTGTTGAAGAACGGACCATCCAACAAAAGAAAATGATTTCCCCCACGTGTCAAAAATTGTAAGCTATAATGTTTAGGTAAAAATGAATTATTAAGTGCAAATGTTTTTGGGTAGAAATGATTAATAAATTTTCCGATGTTGGCTCCAAGAATATTACCTAAATCAGAGTTTGATGTTATTGTAAGACCATACTGAGAAATTATTTTTAACTCACCTTCAATTTGATTAAAGTACTCACCTTTAATTAAATTTTCAGAATCGAACTTCAATTTTACAGTTTCTTGCTCGGGTCTAAGGTTTAGAGATTTAATTAATTTGTTTGCCCAAATCCCCCAAGTTTGTTTTGTTGTCGTTGAAACACATACTATTAATACCGGTAGTGCCAGGGATGCATAATAATTCAAATTATCAATATCAAACTGCTTTTCAAACGTGTCATTCACAATTTTTTGTTCGCTTCCTTTCAGTTGTACGAAAAAAGTAATTCCTGTCGATTGACCAGATTTAAAAACTTCAATTAAATAGTCAATACCATAATCGGGTTTAATCTCTCGAATAACCCATTCCACTGGAATTAAGTCTTCAAAAATTCGGTGTGAAATTGTCTCGGTTACATGTTGAGTTGGTCGCTTCATTAAGATGATGTATAATTTTCAAATTTACGTATTGCGTAAATTTAATTTAATAACTTTCATAAATCCATGTATGTTACTAATATAAAATTTTATTCTGATCGTTTTTTGAAATTAATTTTTTATTCCTTGATAAAAAATAATAGAAGTTTTAATTTATCACTCATATTCATTCAAAGTACAAAGCACCAAGTTTGTATACCTGCCGTCTGATGTGGAAACCCATGTTTATGATAGTTTTTAAATTTGCTTCTATCCGTTTCCATCGAGAAATTTTAATATTGATTTTTTACTCACACTTTTTCCATAAATATCTGCTTCAAGGATAAGAGCATCGTTTAATATTTTTCCAACTCCTCCTTTCAATTCCTTTTTCACTCTAAAATCCTTGATTTCCCTTTTATCCTTAATGTCTTGTAATACTTTTTCGATAATTCTCACAACGTCTTGCGGTGACTTACAAACTTCTCTAATTTCAATAAAAATTAGTTTGTCTTCAGGAACCTTGCCTTCAGTTCGCTGTTTGTTATTACCATCTAAAAAATACTTCGGATGAATTGTTGTAATCATTAAAGCAGGCAGTAATTCTTTCGGGTCAACTCCATTTACGGATTCCCACGACATTAATTCTGAATAAAAATGACTTTCTGGAAAACCTTGAATTACCACGGCATCATTTTGAGCCGCAAAAACAGCGAGCTTGTCAAAGCTATTTCGCAAAGTATTGCTAATTGGTTCATCCCAATTATAGTAGTCAAGTATGTATAAATAATAGCTTCTTTCTGTGTTCTCAGGTAAAGCTGCTATTGTGCTAATTTTTAATCCCATTAATTATATTTTAAAATATTCTAAAATAGATTCGTGATTTGCAAATTCAGAAGGGTCAGCCAAACTTTCTTCTGGATATATTTTCAAATTTTGTTGATGTTTTGGAATTTCGTAGTCCATATGATAAAGCTTTCTATAAAGATTTCTTGAAAACTTCATACAATTAACTAAACTTTCACAGAACCGGATAGAATTTACAATTAAACTTGCACTAACACGTGCTTTCCGTTGTGAATTGCTTTGTAGTTGAACAATAACTTCAGCATAATTTTCGTATAATTTATTGTGTAAATTATTTATTGACGTATAATAATTCAATACTGAAGATGCAAGGCGATTAAAATCTTGCGAAACATAATCATTCGTTTCATTGTCGTATTCTAGAAAAAAACCCTCATTATATATATTCTCTATTCTCGAAGTCTGCATTTTTCTAGATTGCCAAAAGGTAATATAGAAAACTCCTAAATTTGTTTGTTGCATTCGTGTAAGTTCGATAGTCGGAGTATCTAGGTCCAATTTAAATCCAGAAAACAATTCTTCACTAATAAATCCTCTTGGTACTAGACCGAATTTAGCATCCCTCTGTAAATATGTTTTTAAATTGGAGATTAGTTCCTCAGTAATTATAAATCTTTTTGTTTTATAACTTAACCCAATTCTGTCATCAAGTTCCGCCTTTATTACATCTTGTATTTCAGGGAATCCATTAAATTGGTGAAGCCAATTATTCTTAGGGGTCCCTCCATCTTTCATATCGTTAACCCTTCGTACATCCTGTATGAATAAATGAATTCTATGTTTTTCCTTACTCGCTTTGTCGAATTTTGTTAAATCTATAGTTTGGTCTTTTATGCTTTCTTTGTAGACATCCATTTTTGTAAGAGTATCTTGCCTTACAAAGTTTATGAGTTTTATTTTACCTTCTAACATTCTTTGATAGGCATATCTGTATTCCATTTGTGTTATTGAAATGTCCTTATCATAAATTCCGCCAAACCGTTCTCCTAATAACAAAATAAAATAGTCAGATTTGTCAATTGCCCTTAAACAAGATTCATAAGAGTTCTCATCTAACGGCTTATCAAAATCATTATATTCGGAAGCGTTGACCTTATAGCCGAACTCTTCTAACCACCATTTTATACAAGATCGTAAGTCTCTAAAGTCGTAGATTGTAGATGAAATAAAAAATGTAGGTTTCATTTTGCATTTGTCATATTTGTTGTCTTTTTAAAATTACTGCCAACTTTTGGCTTTACGCACTGCGTAAAATTTATTTTGATCATTTATGAGATTATTATTAAAATTCTTCAAAAGTAGAACGCTCTTCAGGAATTGATTTTCCAATTATTTCGATTTCACAGGATTCCAAATTAATTTTATAATTGACAACTATAAAATCGCCATCCTCTGCATCCAAATCTCTACAACCGCTAAAAAATTTTATTGTGTAATCAATATGTAATTCATTAGGATTTTCAGTTATTTCAATATAGTCAATAGAATCAGCTACCCATCTTTCTTTTTGATATCTAGATAAAAAAGTAACTAGATCTTCTGAATACTGTAGCTCTTTTTTTAATTCTGAATATTTTGATTTATCGTTTTCATTCCAAAGATAAATTACATCGTTAGATAATTCGATATTTACAGTTTCGTGATTATGCTCATTCATCGTTATTTGACATCTTTAAATTCTATATTTATCCTTTTTAGGTGGCTTATTTTCATTTTTTTTATTTATACTAAGAAGATTAATTGCAATTCCAACACCTGTGCCGACACCTAAACCTATAGGACCTCCAACCAACATTCCTACTGTGGCACAACTACCAATGACAGCTCCACTTTTCACTCCACTTTTCCAACCTAGTTTTTCTTTACTCATTTTAATATTTTTATTTTTTTGTGACAATCTTTTTTAATTATTAATGTTACAGCTATTATTCAGACTCCAAAATTATATTGTTGTTATTTGTGAATAAAATTCTTCGTAATCATCAAAATAATTATGAGTTTCTATAATTTTATTTCTCACATCAATTAGAGAATCATAATCAAGTTGTGCAAACTCTTGTACTAAACCGTTTTTTGTAGTTCTTAATTTTACAAATGTGTAATTTTCTTCATCAACGGTATTCCATTCGGCGTGAACAACCATATTTCTAAGTCTACCACTTTCTTTCAAATCTTCAATAAATTTTTTATGAGATTCAATGTTTTTATTAAGTATATGTTGCGTATAGCTTGAGTACCTATCAAATAAATCTACTTTGGATGCATAAGTCATATTATGTGTGATAATTAATCCTTTTGCATCATTATTATAATTAATTATTTGACAAATGAAAGAAGTCAACCTTTCTTCGAGCAAGTTAAAGTCAAACACTATAAATCCAATTTGTGGTGCAATTAACTCTAAAAATTCTTCGTTATCATCTTCAAGATACTTGTTTAAAAAAGCAAATTGTTGAAGTTGTTTTTGTTTTATTTTCACGGTTTTTAATTGGTTGTAATTAATTGATGAAGTGCGGACTGAACTTATCTGAAAATTCAATTCAGAGTGAGCTAAGCCGATACTTTCTTCGGATTCATTAAATTAAATAAAAAAACAATATGTAAAGTAGAGACAGATAAATATTACAAATATTTCAACTTTGTAATTAATTCCGCATATTGCTAATACACTGTTTTCGGCAGTTTTTATTTATTTTCTTTTTTAAAACTTTTAGCTTCCGATACTAAATTATTGAATTTTTCTCTGTAATCAGGAACTTGTAAATATGCTTGAAGCAATTCATATAGATTTACATCTGCATTTGAGCCACCATAAAGATTTAGAGTGTCAACAAAAACCATAACAGCTCCATTTATATCGTTTGTGTCAATTTTACATAATTTTGAGTGTATTATTGAGTCTTTCTGTTTTTTAAATCTTGGTTTTCCCTCACTTTTATATTGACTAAAGTTTGAAAGAAATTCAACTAAAGATTCGTGTCTAATTTGTTTTTCAGTTTTCTCCATAATTTTGCATGTTTTCAAATTATTTAATTTGATTTCTAAAAATTCATAATATTTTCTATCTATGTATTTCACATAATATTCTGTACTAATCGCTTTTGAATCAGTTTTGGAATTTTTTCTTTGCAATTAAAAATAATCATATTCTATAATTATTTTTACTTTGTTGCGAAAGAATTCCAGAAGTCAATGATATATTTTGTTTTAGCATCAAACCTCTCATAGATTTCTTTAGATTGGTCAAACTTTTGTAAAAACAAGTTTATTACAACGCAATTAATAATTCTAATATTATTTAAAGTATAAGTTAGATTATCTATTGCTACTGGACTTGTTGTATTTAGGTTCATTTGTTTTAACTGCATTATGGAAACGAATTCAGAATGAGCGTAGTTTGAATATAGTTTGTAATAGCCATCGAGTAAATTATTATTAATACTACTTTTATTAAGTAATTTTGACCAACTTAATGTTCTCGGAATTCCAAAAGCATCCAATTTCCAAATTTCTTGTTTTGATAATTGGGAGTAAAATTCTGACTCTTTTACATCTTTTTTTAGTTTATCAATTTCTTCTTTTTCTGATTCTATCTTTGCAGAATGAATTTTATTTGAATCGTTTATAGCCTGTTGTCTCATCATATAACCCGCTATTTTCCATAACTTAAATCGAAAATCTCTTTCAGCTTGCAAGATATCATTTATAAACAGATATTCAATTGTAAGAAAACATTCAATAATGGTTCTCGCAACAACGTATAATGATGAAATATCTATAACTTGAATTTCTTTGTCTAGCACTTTTAGATTTTGACCATTTGCCAATTGTAATGCGGTATTTGTTGCTAATAAAATTTTGATATTTAAAGTTTCAATATAAGCTTCACCAAAATCAAGGTCAGGATTTATTTCATTTTTATATAATTGGATTAAATCAGCTAAAGTTTTTACAATAACATCTAAATGATTTTTAATAATGGGCAAATCAGTTGAAGCAATTTCAAAAAGTGTTTCAATTTTATCTTTGTCTGTCATTTTGTGGGGATATTAGGTAGATTATTAATTTATTTAATTCAAAAATACGCCCTTACTACGCAATCTATTTACGCAAATATTATTTTTTAACTGCCATCTTGTTTGTTTCTTTATTTGTATGATTATCAAGAATTTTTGCATAGTGGTAAAATTGCCCTAGCCAGTCCCAGTGGTTTATAAATTTCTTCCAGAGCCTTTGTTAGATCCCTATAAACATTTAAAACTTAGAAATTGTTTCATTCACATACCCTTTACTCTCTCCAATTCTTCCTCTAGCTCTTACAGATTACAATCCGGCATTGATTTTATCTCAAGTTAAATCAATTTTTCAGAAATTTGTTTCTGATTTAATCCTCTCTTAAAAAAGCCTGAAAATAACTTCTTTAATATCCATGCAATAAAAGTAAATATATAAGGCTTGGAAATATTACGGAAAACCGTACTTATAATGCGACATCATATTTACATTAGTATTTTCTCAAAATTTAGTTTGGTATATATAAAAAACTTCCTATAAGAAGCGGGTCTAATATAATAAAGAGGGGTATATGAAAGAAAATTTTGAACAAAGAAGCAACGAATGACAAGCGTTTTGAAGAAACGAGAAGTCTGAGGAAGTGACGACTGAAAAATTTTCATAATACAAAAGCTCCTAAATTTAGGAGCTTTATTAAGAGCAGTCCCTAAAAATGGTATATTCAAAATATACTTATGATATGACATCACATTTATTTTAGGATTTACCTGCTATATTTCTAATTAAACAATTTTTATAAATAAAAACGGCGGATAATTCATTTCACAATTAGGGCTTCACAAAGTTACTAATTGATAATGAAATAAAAAAACTACTCAACGACGAGTTTATATGAACTATTTTCAACTTTGATAAAATAAGTTTCTTTCGAAATATCATTTATAAATAACACATCACTATTTAAAAGTAAATTTTTCACTAATTTGAATTAGTCAAAAACCAATTCACAGCAAATTCTTTTTAAGGTCGGCTTCTAATAAAATTGGTTGTTTTTTAATATCCGATAAAATCTTTTCCAAATCACTTCTTAATTCTTCTGGATCTTCGTAATTATCTAAAGCAACTGGATCTTCTGTCCACATAATAACTTTTCCAGTTTTTTCGTTGAAATAAACTTCATGTACTCCATAAAAAGGAGTTTCCATTGTTCCTGTATTGATAATCTGATAACGCCAAAAAGTTATATTTTCCATTAATATTTATTTTTTTAAAAAAATATGCTTACTTTTAACAAAGAAAAAACAGGATTTCTAAAATCTGAACAGCTTAACGGCAGGATTTCTAAAATCTGAACAGTTTTTTCTTTTTAAGTTAAAAATAAACTTATAAAAATCCATCTCAATAATTTTAGAGATGGATTTTTTGTCTTAAAGATTACAATTCAAATAATTAATTAACTATAAATTTATGTGTCGTATTTTCTGCTTTAAGAAAATACATACCCTTCAGTAGATTATCTATTAATATTGAATTGCTTCTTAAGTTTGATTTCTTAATCAGTCTCCCTTCACTATTATAAATAAGAACTTCATTTACCTTTTTATTAAGATACAGATATTCACCATTTTTAATTGGATTAGGATAAATTGAAAGCTGAACCACCTTACCAATTTCATTAATTCCCAAATTTGAATAGCATGACCAGGAAAGATCATCAATAGCAACTCTTTGCCCCGTATTAGGATTTACAAGCCTAATAATGATATTTCCTGCGATATTTATATTATCAAGTGTTGTTGTCACAACTTCGGAATTAAAAGGTATTGTCCCAACCTGGATATCATTAATTTGCAGAATTAGGTTTCCCGGATTTCCTGAAAATTTTAATTGTGTAGTGACAGTAAGACTTTTAATTCCTCCTATAATAATAGAACTCGTAAGACTACCATTTCTGATAACAATTGCTTTACTATTAATTGTTTGATCGGTTCGGGAATCAGAAGCCGTCCATGTGATATTATTATTTACCCAGCTGTTTGTTTCAAAAGAACTGGAGCTTGTAGGAATATTTTCAAAATTTTCTGATCCGCAAGAAAAGAACATTTTAAAATTCTGATCAGTAATTTCCTGATTGATTGAATTGCAGTAATCTGGATAGATTATAACCCTATATACGAAGGAAATCACAGTTCTCAGATTGTTATTTCTTTTAAAAGAATCTTAGAGCAGCATTATCGTGATCTGAGTTCGGGAAAAGCAGATCTAGCTTTTCGGGTACAATACTATGCTAGTGCGCTCAATCTTCACCCTAATTATCTAAGGTGTTATTAAAAGTAAAACAGGAAAAAACATTACCGCATGGATTGCGGAGAAGATACTTTTGGTGGTCAATTTGAGCAGGAATACCCTGCTCAATTTTGAGGGATTATAGATTATATTTTGATATGATATAGTTTTTTCCATTTCGCAATAGTATTTCTGCTAAGTTTATAAATACTGGCAATCTGGCTATTGTTTAGATTGAGTCTTTTTTGATGATGCAAAATTTTAAATATACTTTTTTCATCATAGCAACGGTGCTTTTGATCAAATGACTCTGTATCTTTATCTCTTGTTTCAAAAATGATTTTGTTTAAAGAAATGACATCTAGTGTGCAGAAAGATTCCTTTTGTAAAAGACTTTTGCATAGATCAAACTTATCAGGAAATTTTTGCTGAATTAGATCCTTATAAATCTTCTGGTAGTTGGGAGCTGATATTATATTTTGTACTTTTCCATCCATTTATATAAAGTTGTTTTAGGAATACCATATTCATTAATGATCTGAAGTTTTGTTTTCTTTTTTGTTTCTATTAATTCCAGAATAAACAAGATCAGTTCACTGGTGTATATGTTCTTTCTTAAAAGAGGTAAGGCGTTACTATTTTTCTTTAAAGCCCTATTGATGTTTTGATTGGAATGAGGAGAATATAATATGAGGTGCTGTGTATACAGCCTGAAAAAATCATAATCTAACAATTTACTCCAGCGTAAAAGGAGTTCAGAGTCTAAGCCTTTCTGATAGTACATTTTTTCTATCTCAGCTTCTGTACACTTTAAAAAATTACAGATACGGGACATTTCTATCTCGCTTTCAGTAACTCTTAATTGAATAAGTTTTCCAATATGTATGTTTTTAAAATTCATAATAATATTTAGTCGTTTTTATTGATATATGGACTGACAGAAGTATGGAAAAATTTATGAATTAAGTATATATACTATACAGGAACTTGTCTCAGTGTCCATAAATTTTAATTTAATGAAAAATTATTGCAGAGGCGGGATATTTCTATTCTACCTCTGCAAAAATTCTCCATCATTCGTATTATTAGTAAGAAAATATTGTTGTTATAATTCTAAGGTGCATTTTGATTTTTCTGAAATTGTCCCTTCCAGATAATCAAAGCCTTTACAAAGGCATATAAGTCACAAAAATTGAAGAACCTGGCGCTGTCTGGTATCGCTGGTTACCTTCTCTTACACATATGGATTCGGTTGATATTACTTGCCCCTGATTTAAAATTACTGTTTTTGTGAAATTAGCCGTTGCTGCTCCTTCACTCCATCGGTCTCCTATCTGCTGAAATCCATTTCCTGCTACCGTTAACTGTATACTACAGCCTCTTCCGGATCCCGGAGCGGAACTGTATGGAACATTGGCAAACATGCCCCAAACCTCTATACTATAGATGCCATTTTTTTTCACCCGGAACTTATTGCTATCTATCCTTTCAATATAAGCGGAGTAAATTTTATTTGTCACGTTCAAATTCAATTCCCTATGAACATTATCGGCATTTCTCCAAACATAACTATTACTTGATGCATACAATGCAAAAGATGGGGATGGCGGCAGATCGAGCCCTTTTTTCTTCACTGTACCATCATTAGCGATTACAAGAATTTTATCATCACTATCGCCATTGGGTACATTTCTCAGTTTTGCTGTTCCGTTTATATCTAGTCTTTCATCCGGGGCAGATACTCCAATTCCTACATTTCCATTATTTTGGACTGTGAGTTGTTTGGTATTGGATGCATTTGATAATACTAAAATAGGTTCGGATGCTACACTGTTGACCACAGACAAACCGGCCCCTGTCCAGTTGGAACCTACTGCCAATTTTTCAGAAATTCTAGCATTTCCCATCACATCTAGTTTTTGGAGAGGACTGCCCGTACCAATGCCCAATCTTCCTTCCGAGCTCAAAACCATATTTTGATTATCGGCGTCATTGACAGAAAAACGAAGATCCGCAAGTGTATTTGAACCATTTCCCACATAGGTTGCTCTGATACCCGCCAGATATTTATTGGAACCTCCAACTTTACCACTGAAATTAATCTTACCAACAATTTGATTGGTAGGAAGGTTTGTTCCATTATTATCCATATGAAGGTAAATTTCAGATGGACTGCTATTTTTAGATCTAATTCCTATTGTCGAAGACGGACCTTCAAAAAACATATTTTTTCCATCAAGATTTACAGTTCTGTCACTGGTAAGGGTACCATTTGTGTTGTAAATGTTGGTATCAATATCTGACTTGAGAGTGGAAACATTCACTTTTTTTCCTGTACCATCATCAGATAATATCATTATGCGGTCGGTCGGTTGCAGATTAGTTGCTCCGGGAACGTTTCTTAATCGTATATTTCCATCTACATCCAGTTTCTGTGAAGGAGAATTCGTATTAATTCCAACATTACCGCCATCTTGAACATACATTCTGTAAATATTGTCAGAACTTGCAAGCCCCAATATGGGCTCTGCAGCAATATTATTTTTGACATATAGGGCTGCAGAGGTGTAATTGGCACCAACAGCAACTTTATCAGCTTTTGCAATTCCATTGACATCCAGTTTTTGTGAAGGAGAAGAAGTTCCTATTCCAACATTACCGCCATCTTGAACATACATTCTGTAAATATTGTCAGAACTTGCAAGCCCTAATATGGGCTCTGCAGCAATATTATTTTTGACATATAGGGCTGCAGAGGTGTAATTGGCACCAATAGCAACTTTATCAGCTTTTGCAATTCCGTTGACATCCAGTTTTTGTGAAGGAGAAGAAGTTCCTATTCCTGTATTGCCGTTGTCTTTTACAACAAAATCTGCCCCGGTTGCTCTTGTATTTCCACTTGAAGAAGCTCCCAGTTTAACCATTGCATTGGTGGGATCGTCAATAAAAGCATCGGGCGTTGGGTCTCCAGTTGGTATACCTGCTTGTATTTTAACCCATTTATTGCCATCAAAGTAATAAAATCCCTGAGACGTAACAGCAGCCGTTTTTACAGTAGGTGATAATACCGCTGTAGTGGCATATATGATTGTTCCTATTTGATCTGTACCATATAAGCTATCTTTAAGCTTTAGCTGATCTCCTGTCAGCTTTGGCACTATAATACCATCTGTTTTTGATAGATCATTGGCAGATGATCTTACATCCAAGGTTGCATTTGGAGTTGCTGTATTTACCCCAATTTGGGAATAAGTTGTAATACTGCTGAAAAGGAGAACAAGTCGTGTTAAATTTTTTTTCATTTTTTGTCTTAGAATCGTTTGTGTAGTTTTTATAAAAGCTTGTTTTCACAAGTTGAAGAATGACTCTTTTAAGTCTGAAATAATGATCTTATGTGTTTTAGTTTTAAAATTTTGTTTATAAATTATTTTTTATAATGGTTTTTTGAATGTCTGTACACTCATATTAGATTTTCCCCAGTTGTAATTTTCGCCGGAAGCAGAAGCCATATTATATTTAACTGTGCATGGAGAAGAAGTTATAGTTCCTGATTTAAATTCAAGATATCCATTGAGACTGTATGTTATATTTAATGAGTTTGTAGAATTATTAACGATTTGCTCTGTGTATGACGCTGTAACAGTACTGACCTGTGCACTTGTTGATAAATTTGGAAAAGAGAATTTTCTCGAGCCTGCAGGTCTCTCAACCCCATTTTTAAGGAATCTTATTCCATAATAATTTAATACATTATTGGCACATTGGGAGTTGCCATCCATGCCTAGAGGGACGGAATAATTTACAGCAATCATTGTTGAAGTATTAGGAGGAATTACAATTAGTTGACTCATTCCTATATCTATATTATTGATTTTTTGTTCAGTGGTCCATGTACCTTCAATGTTTCTTAATACTGGAGAAGTTGCAGTTACGGAGTAAATGTCATCCAAAGCAAATTTTTCTGCTGGTTGAAGTGATTTTACATCTACTTTCTTTGCAGTACCATCTTCCTGTAATACCATTATCTTATCTGTAGTCACAACTGAATTGCTTTCCGGTACGGTTCTAAATCTTACATTTCCATTTACATCCAGGTTTTGTGATGGAGATATGATACCTATCCCAACGTATCCGTTTTCAGTCACAACGACATCATTTTTTTCTTCTGTAGTTGATGGAATATTTGTGGGATGGTTGTCTTTTTTTCCATCAATATGGAAAACTGTTTGTGGGTTACTTGTATTGATTCCTACCTGTGAATAAACTGTAACTGATAATAGTGTAATTATCAAATAATTAATTTTTTTCATATGCTTTTATTTAGAGTTACAAATCTTTATATTTTTTTTTATATGATGAAAAAACAAGGTGTTACATAGGTGTTACAAAATTATAACTAACTGAAAATCAAAACACTTTTTATTCTTTTTGGGAAAATATGATTCGAATAATTTGTGCCGTTGACAATACTTTGCTTAGTATGCAGGTACAGCGTAACAGTAATTTTCACCATAATTTCCACGCGTTGAGGGGATTGGATTAGTACCTATAGAGGTATAGTCTTTTGTTCTTAAATAAAGACGAGTTACAGAAGAACCATTTATTTCAACCGGAATTGTTCCGCTTAAAAAAGTATATCTGTTATTAGCCGCACTATTAACAGTTAACCAGCCAGAAACAAGTTTTGATGATAAAAAATTAAAACCACTTTCCACATTAGATGTAGAGCTACTGCTCAATGTCATCCTAATCCAGGTGTTATTAGCAGCTGATGTTTGATTAGAAAGAAATAATTGACCGATATAAATTATCCATCTGCCTTTAGGGAGATCAATATAAGTATTTAAATATGTATCACTTGGAACATCGTATGGTGTTTGAGCATCACCAATATAAGTACTAAATTTAATTGGTGTCAAAGGATTATTAATCCATGTGCCTTTTCCATTTTCATCACTGCTTAAAAGTCTTCCTGTTCCCTGGCTTCCATCCTGCATTTGGAAAGCTCCATATGTTTGGTCACTAATTATATGTATTTTAGCAGAGGGACTTATAGTTCCTATCCCCATATTACCGGACGAGGTCACAACAACATCATTTTTTTGTTGTGTAGTTGATGGAACATTTGTTGGGTGATTGTCTTTTTTTCCATCAATATGAAAAACTGTTTGTGGGTTACTTGTATTTATTCCTACCTGTGAATAAACTGTAACTGATAATAGGATCGTTATAAAATAATTAATTTTTTTCATATGCTTTCATTTAGTGTTGCAAATAATTATTTTTTTTTTGTACGATGAAAAAATAAGGTATTACATAGATGTTACAAAAGCGTAAGTATCTGATAATCATATTTTGTTTTTCAGGATTAATTTCTTTGCAACAATGTTTTTAGATTATAAAATGCTACTTTTGCAAACAAGAAACGAATAAAAACAACCAGAATATATGATGAGATTTTTATCTTTTATAATTTTTCTGTCAGGGATTTCCTATGCGCAAATTGGAGCAGTCAAAAAAATAGATTCCTTATTGTCTTTATCTGCTAATTATGAATTTAAGGATGGGCTTCAATCACTCAAATATGCAAAACAGGCAAGTATACTTGCAGAAAGTATTAATGATAATGAGTTGCTATTTGAAACATATTTACAGATGGCTGATTGTCTTTACACCCTGGATATGTTCGATAAAAGTTTAGAATATATAAAGAATATTGAAAAAAAAAATATTCTAAATAATCCAATAAAAAGGGCAAGATTGAAAGAAGTAAAATCAAATAATTTTGAAGCTTTAGGACTTGATGAGCTTAATTTAAAAGAGCTCAATGAGATTCTTGAAATTCTTTCTTCCAATGAAACAAATGATGCCCGAGAAATAAAAGCTCGTGTTTATGCTTATTTATCAAATTATTATGAAGTGAAGGGGGATTTTAAAAAAGCTGACGAATATATAAATAAAACGCTAAAACTTAATAAAGAAATTTTGAAGCCAAAGCCTATAGATACTTTTATTGCGAAAGCTTATATCTGTTTAGCGCTTAAAAAGACGGATTCTGCTTTTTATTTTATTAATAAGTCATTTGATTCTCAGAAAGTAAAAGGTAAATATTCCTTTAAATATACATTATACATGGTATTAGCTGATTATTATTATTATAAAGAAAACTATCCACTGGCTTTAATTAATTATCAGAAGACGTTAAATGACATGGCAAGTTTTAATATTAAAGATACGGAGTGCTCAATGATGGTTAAAGAAAAAATATATAAAATATATGGAAAGTTAAATGATAGGAGAAATGAGCAGAAATACCTGAATGAGTTTAAGAATGAATTGAGTACGTATAACCACGAAAATAATAAAGGATTACAAAAAGCCGTAAATTTAATTCTTGATGAAAAAGATAATGAAAAGAAAGTAATAAAAAAGAAAAATAAAATTATTTTTTTTCTCATAGGAGGATTATCTACTTTGGCTATAGCTTATCTCTATTTAAGGAACAGAAAAATATATAAGAGAAAAAGAGATGTTTTGGTGGAAAAAGAAAAGCTTATTAAAAAAAATAGGGAATTGGAAGGCCAAAAAAAAGAATTAAATAAAAAAGCTTATCAAAACCAATTTAATGAATTAATATCCTTGGCTAAAAACAATAACCCGGAGTTTCTGATCCTGTTTGAAGAAATGTATCCAATTTTCACGGCTAATCTGAAACAATTAAATCCTCATGTTAGAAATTCAGAACTCTTTTTCTGTGCATTGGCTTTTATGAACTTTTCAACTAAGGAGATCTCTAATTATACTTTTGTTTCTGTTGCTGCGGTACAATTGCGCAAACACAGGATCAGAAAAAAATATAATATACCTTCTCATGAAGATTTTAATACCTGGATGAAATCGGTGGAGCAAATGCAATTAATGTAGTCATTGAATATAAGGGTCTAAAATAATCTAAAAGTGCTCAAAAAGGACATGAATTTAGAATCTAGCTGTTAAGAAAATAGTGGATGTTTTAATTTTTTTACATTATCTTTATATTTTTGCTCTTTTGTATAAAATGTAGATCATGCAAAAAGTAAAATTACGAAAGCTTAAAATGAGAATAGGCTTAAGGTTAAGTATATGGGATTGTTTATTTTTCACATGAAAAACCTAATATTATTGGACTTCGATCTGTAGCTTACCGTGTTGATTAATTACACTTTTCAGCCAACTATTTTGGTGATCTCATCAAGAAAGAAACAGGAAAACAGCACAAGAATATATTCAGAATAAAATTATTGATGTTACCAAGGAAAGAATTTTCAATTTTGATAAATACATTGCTCAGATTGTTTACGAATTAGGATTTAAATATCCACAGTATTTTATCAGACTTTCAAGCAAAGAACAGGTATCACTCCCCATGAATATAAAAGTTTTAATTAGAAAAATTAGCGCTTAAAAAAATAGCCGCTAAATCTGCCTTATCATATTTAAATTTATAGGATTAGATACAGGCTTGACAATCGTTATTCAATTAAATGATAACCAATCACTAATCCCACAATTTAATTCAAAGACACTATCCCACAAAGTGTGTAAGTTAAAAAGTCAGGGCTTGGATTTTATAATCTGAGCCTTTCTTCAAAAATAAGCATAAACTGGTTAAGAACAATACCCCAATTTTGAATTGGCATTGTCCATTTTTTAGTAGCTTCTTTTAAAGCGAGATACACTGATTTCATGACGGCATCATCTGTAGGAAAAGACATTTTGTTTTTGGTGTATTTTCTGATTTTTCCGTTGAG